>JAHFDQ010000049.1 GCA_023248915.1 Archangiaceae bacterium
GTCGCGACGCCGTTCGGCAACAGGCCGCGAACTGACCGCGCCCGCCCGGCGCGCCGCCCGCTCGGCCATGAAGTCGCGCCGCCGTGGATCTTCTTCGGGCCTCGGCGCCGGCCTCGGCGGCCCCAAGAGCGGCCTGCGCTGAGGAATTCCGGGAGCCACCAGCACCGCCGGCCGCGGGGGGGGCGGCAGCAGCTTGCCCCCGGGCAGCTCGGCCGACGGCGGCTGCGCGGGCGGCGGGGGTGGAGGGGGCGGCGCGGGCCGCTTCGGCGGCGGAGGCAGCCTGAGCGGCCGGTCCACGATGCCCTTCTGAGCCAGCCGTTCCATCTGCTCGACGATGTCCCCGCGCCCCCCGTCGCCCTTCGTCACCGGCCGCGCGCGCTCCTCACGAATCCACCGCTGCAGCAGCTTCCCGAACTCGCCGGGGTGCCGCTCGAGCACCCGGGCCGCGAACTCGGGCGACTGGGCGAGGCAGGCCCGGGCCAGGCGCTGGGTGCCGGCGCTGCGCATGCCGGCCGACGGGTTCTCGATGGCTCCGTGAAGCTCGAGCGCCGCCTTGGCGTCGTCGTGCGACAGCTTGCGACTCTCACCGGCCTCGGCGGCCCTGGACGCGAGGTTCCGCTGGTCGGGCGGCAGCACCTTCAGGAAGGCCTCGCGCTCGGCCGGCTCGAGCCCCGCCAGCGCAGTCGCCAGCGCTCGGGCGCCCATGCGGTCGCAGACGGTGAGCAGTTCGCGCGCCTGCAAGATGAGCACGTCGGAGAACTTGAAGATGCCCCGTCGGCGCCCGAGCAGCTCTTCGAGCTTCCAGCGGATGATGTCGAGGACTTCGGGCTCGACTTCCTTGCCGAGCTTCACCGCCGGGTGGTCGGGCAGGTTCGCGCGCACCAGGTCGGCCATCTTCGAAGGCAGGGCCTTCAGCACCACCTCGACCAGCGCGGCCCGTTCGCGCCTGAGCACCGCCGCCATCGCCTCGGGGTCGGCCGACCCCAGCGCGCCCCGCCGCGCCGTTACCAGCCGCTTGATTTCCTGCGCCAGCAGCGGAATGCGCTTCTCGCGCGGAATCTGCAGCATTTCCTGGGCGCGGTGCTTCAGCAGCTCGGCCTCGTCCGGAGGCAGGAAGTCGAAGGCCTCGCCCGCCTCGGCGCCGCCGAAGGTGACGGCGGTGAGCAGCATCATCGTCTGCCGCTTCGACAGTGCGGCGAAGTAGCGTTCCACGCGACCCTCGAAGGCCTACCTACGCGGCAGGCCTTCAGGCCTCCGCGTTCGCGGGCGGCGGCCGCCGTCCGTTCTTGCCCTTGCCGGCGGCGGACCCGCGCACGAACGTCCACCCGGTGAAGGCGGCGAGCGCGACCACCAGCAGGGCTGTCACCCCGACCAGCAGCTTGAACTGGTCGGCGCTGGTCTTGGCCATGCGCAGCCCGAGCACCGTTTGCATGCGCACCTCGGGGTTCAACTCGGCCTCGGGGCGGGCCGCCTGCGTCATCAGCACGGTGACCGAGTCCTTGCGCATGTCGGGCACCGCCGTCGCCACGAAGGCCTTCACCTGTTCGTCGGTGAGCGGCGGCCCCTTCTCGTCGCCGTCGGGCCGGTACTTGACGAAGACCGACGCCGACGCCTGGGGCTTCTTGTCGGGCTGGGTGAGATCATTGACCTCGGGCAGCATCACGATGGTGCGCGCCTCGAGCACCCCCGGCACCCGGTTGAGCGCGTTCGACACCTCGCCGCCCAACGCCTCGATGAACATCGCCCGCTCTTCGGTCTGAGTGGGAATCAGCCCCTTCGACTTCTTGAAGATGCTCAGGCCGTCGGCCTTCGGCCTCGGCAGCGAGTACTCGCGCAAGAGCTGGGCGGCCGCGGCGACGTCCGTTTTTGCCACGCTGATGATGTAGCGGGGCTCGTTGCCGCCCTCGTCCTTGACCTTCTTGGTCTCGATGCCGTTCTTTTGCAGAAGGACGTAGATGTCGTTCGCGTCGTCCTCGGGCAGGTCGTGCTGCAGCTCGACCGAACAACCCCAGGCGAACGCGAGGGCAGCCACGGCGGCTGTGAGGCGGGCGATTCGCGCGGTCATCAGGCGCACACCTTACTACGCGACCTGGCCCCGGTCGAAGGTTCGGCCGGGCCCGATGGGTTGGATCGGGGGTCGCGGGGCCGCTTAGCTGCCAGCCGCCCCGAAGTGGCGGCGCGCTCGTGGCGGCAGACTTGGCGCGTGGCTCAGGTGCTTCTGGCGCCTCCGCGCCAGGATTCCGAGCTGTCGCTCGCGAATCGCCGCAAGACGCCTTCTTCGCGTACATTTGGCTCGCAGAGTCGGTTCGCCTGCTGATGGGAGGATTCCGTGGCGCTGACACTCGATCCCAAGTCGCCAACAAGTGCAACGGGTGGTCCTTCTCTGTTCGCGCAGTCGGTCGCAGCGATAGACGCTGAGTACCAGCGACTCGATTACGCCCTGGGTTGGCGCTTCATGATGTCGCCTTCACGAACGCTGACCCCTGGCGCTCGGACGCTCGTGCTCACCCAGAATCCAGGCGGTAAGTGGGAACCATCCGACCACCCACGCGCGAGCCAAGAGCGCGGGTCGGCATACCGCCTGGAGTCTTGGCCCATCGAGGGCCCGAACTCATCTCGGCAGGTCGCCGGTGGCGCCAAACTGCAGCTGCAGGTTCAGGCCATGTTCCGGTGGCTGGGTGAGGACATCGACAAAACGCCAACCGGATACTTCGTTCCATTCCGTTCTCCAAGTTGGGACGCCTTGCCCAAGCAGGACGAGGCACTGGACTTTGCGCGGCACCTCTGGAAGCCGATCTTGGACGCTCTTCGTCCGAAGCTAATTCTGTGCATCGGAATCGACCAGGCGTTCTCCGGCGCGAGCGAAATGACAGGGGCGGTCGCGGGCAAGTCACTTCCAATTGGCTGGGGAAACTACTCAGCGAGGACCGCGACCTCCCAATCGACAATGATCGTCGGCCTGCCTCATCTATCGCGCTTCGGGATTTTCGGGAGGGACGAGTCGGTTGGCGCGCTCGCGGCCATCAAGAGCGCATTGGCCGATTTTCGCGAGCCCCAATAGGTAGTCTTGGACGGCGCGAAGCCACGCCGACGAGGCGAAGCAACCGGGTGGCGGCGACAAGGTCGGCCTTCGAGGCGTCCTCGAGAAGACTGGAGACGTCGATGAGGTCCTGCGGTCGCCTGTCTTGGTGGGCGGCGACCAGCTTCTTGGCCAGAAAGTGCGTGAGTAGACATTTCATGTGACTGGTCATACCATATGACTATGAAGATTCTTCCCGCTGCCAAGTTCAAGGAGCAGTGCCTCGCGCTGCTGGACGAAGTCGACCCCGAGGGGATTCTGGTGACCAAGCGGGGTAGACCCGTCGCCCGCCTGATACCCGTCGAGCGAGGAGGAAAGGCGCTGCTGGGAAGCCTGAAGGGCAAGATTCGGGTCAATGGCGACATCCTCTCCACCGGAATCCCCTGGGAGGCTCATGCTGAACCTTGACACCCACATGCTGGTGCGTGGGCTCCAGGACGACGTCACCCCGAGGGAGCGCCGCCTTCTGGCCGCCGAGCCCTGGGGGATTTCGGCGATCGTCCTATGGGAGCTGGCGAAGCTGGTGCAACTCGGGCGCGTCTCGATGGACCTGGGGTCCCCAGAGGTGGCTCGAACCCTGTCCTCGATTCACGTGTGGCCGTTGGACCTCGACGTCGCCCGCACCTCGACGGCCCTCGACTTCCGCAGCGACCCCGCAGACGAGTTGATCGCAGCCACCAGCGTCGTCCATTCCATCCCTCTGCTGACGCGCGACAAGAAAATCCGACGCTCGAAGATGGTACCGCTGGCACAGGACGCCTAGAGCGCCGACCAGGTACACGGGCCAACAAAGGCGATCGGTTGGGCGGCGGATCGACCAGGCGCACGTACCGGTGAGCAGGTTCCTTTCGAACTCTTGTCCGAGAAGAGCTCATGAAGCGCTGGTCCCCGCGGGGGGCTGACGGTCGAGTTCAGGAAGCCGAACACACGCCTACACTGGTCATGCTGAGCTTGGGCGATGGCAAGAGCGGGGCCTGGCGCGATGGCCGACGAGCGAATCGAGGTGAGGCCGGATCGGCGCGTCACCCCCGGCCGGACAGATTTGCGAGCCGCCGTCTGAAACGAAGAACTTCCTCCAAAACGCCGTTCGCAACCTCGCGACTTGATTGGGCCCTGGCGCCTCGAACAGGTGCCGAATCGAAGGAATCTCGTCGTTTCAAATGGGTACCCGCAACCCGAGGTCGGAGGGGTGACCAGCGAAGTCGCGAGCACTCCGTCGAGCCGGCCTGTGCCGCGCGCGACCGCCGGAGGCTCGAGGATGCCGTTCGGTCGGGCCGGGGCGCAAGAATGGTGAGCGCCCCTCTCTCTACCTGCCAACCCGCGCCCGAGCGATTCGCCTCAATTCGATCGCGCGCCCGCTCGTCACCGACATTCCGGCTGGAAGTCCGTCACACCTGCGTCTTCAGCGTGTCCTTCAGGCCGCTGGTGGCCTTCTCGACCACCTTGCCGGTCAGCTCGAGTTCTTGCGTGTATTTGTACATGCCGGCCTGCAGCGACAGGAGCTCGGACTGGCTGAAGCTCTTGCCCGAGATGCCGGACTTGATCAGCTTGTCCATCACACCCTGGCCCTTTTCCATGTCGGCCAGCATCGAGGCCAGCGCGTGGGTGCTCTTGCCCACCTCGGCCTTATGGGTCACCGGGTCGAGCGCCTTGCCCGTCACGGTCTTGTCGTTCGAGGCCGCGGTATTCACCTTGTTCAGCGCCACCTTCTCGGACTTGGCCACGCCTTCGACCGACCGAGTCGCATGGGGCTTCTGCGCCGCGTTCGCCGCCTGGGCGTGCGCGGTGGGTTCGGCGCCCTGGGGCGCCTTCGCCTTCATCGCGGCGTCGAACTTACTTGGGCCCTGCTTGGGTTGAGCCGCCGCCGCCGGATCTTGGAGCTTCTGCTGCGCGATTTGCGCCGCCGAGATCCCCACGAGTGGTCCCGCCATGTGCCTTCCTCCTGGTATCGGGCGAGGACGGCAACTCGTCCTCGGCCAAAGTTTCCTTGAGCTGTTCGATGGCCCGCGCGTGCAGCCGCGACGCCCAGCTCTTCGACTGCCCTATCTCCGCTCCGGCCTCCTCGAGAGTCTTGGCCTGAAAGTAGTAGCCCGTCAGCAGCTTCCGTTCCTTCTCGGGCAGCTTCTCTATCGCCGCCCGCACCCGCTTCTTCAACTGCTCCAACTCCAACTTCTGGTCCGCCGGCATCTGCTCGTCGGCGAGCTGAAACCCGTCATCCGCATCGAGGCTGGTGGCGAACACCATCGCCAGCCCCGTCACCGCACTCGAGATCTCCCTTACATTCTCGTCCGCCGAGCGCCTGCGGTTGCCTCCCCCCAGGTCGCGGTCGGCCAAGTTGCCCAAATAGGCGGTAGTCCGTTCACCTACATGGGCAGTTCTCGCGTCCGGCCCCCGCAGCACGCCCATCTTCCTGAGGCCGTCGAAGATGGCGCCCTTGATGCGGTAGTGGGCGAAGGTGAGGAAGTTGGCCCCCACCTTGGCGTCGAAGCGGTCGGCGGCTTCGAGCAGCCCTACTTGGCCGTACGAGACCAGCTCTTCCATCTCGAGCGACGAGTTGAACTGCTTGCGCACGGTCGACGCCAGCGACCTGACGTAGGGCCCGTACTTCTCGAGAATCTTCTGCCTGTCTTCGCCCAGGGCCAAGCGCTACTCCGCCGACGACCAGAGCCGGTCGAGGGCCTGGGTGAGGCGAGGGTCTTCCTGCAGGGCGTCGGCGATCTTCTGGGTGAGCGCCTTCGACTGCAGCCGCACCTTCTCGCGCAGCACTTCGGCGACCAGCTTCTTGGTCGCTTCCTCGCGAGTCTTGATCTGCCCCGACTTCAACTGGCGGGCGATGTCCAGCGCCTGGGCCGTGACCGGGTCGGCGGCTTCGACGGCGGCCGAACCGGCGGCGCCCGACGGGCCCACCAACGACTCGCTCTTGCCCACCTTCGAGGCAAAGCCAGTTCCGCCCGACTTGGCGACCGGCCCGGCGCCCTTGGCGCCCCCTGCCCCGCCCTTGCGACCTCCACCTCCGACTTTGCCGACGCCCATCGCTGCTCCTTCGAGTTGGCGGGTGGCCCTACTTCTTCTTCTGCTTGCCGGGCGGCGGCAGCGCGCCGACTTCCTTGGCTTCGATGAGCGCCTTGGCCAGCCGCGCCCCGTCGCCCCCGGGCTCGACGTCGCAGGCGGCTTTCAGCTCTTTCATCGCCTCGGGCACCTTGCCAAGGAAGAGCAGCGCCTCGCCCACGTGGGCCCGCGGCAGGCCCGACTTCGGAGCCAGCTTCTGCGCCGCCCGGTACGACTGCAGCGCCTTCTCGTGCCGCCCCTGCGAGAACTCGAGCGTGCCCAGCGCAAGGTGGGGCACCTCGCTCTTCGGCATCAAGGCCGCGGCGCCCGTCAGGACATCCTTGGCCTTTTCGAACTTGCCCAGGTCCATCCACAGGTACCCGGCCTCGAGCAGGATCTGCGCCTGCACCTTTTGCGTGGGAACCAGGCTGCCTGCGATGTCCGAGGTCGGCTCTGCCATGGGAGCGCGTCTTCCTTTCGTACAGCGGGTCGGAGCGCCGATATAACACGAAGGGCGGCCCTGGGCCGCCCTCCGGTTGAGTCGAAGCTGTCGGACCGCGGAACGGCTAGCGCACGTTCGAGATGGTGTTCTTCACCGTGTCGTGGCGCGTCTTCAAGACGTTCGAGACGGTGGTGAACACCTGGTTCTCGCGCTGCATCGCCATCTGCACCTGCATCAGCTTGGCGTTTTCCGCCTGGGCCGTGATGAGGTCGGACTGCATCTGGCCGAGCGTGCCGCCGCCGGTGGTGCCGCCGACGTAGTTCGGACTGCCGCCGGTGGTGCCGCCGACGCCCGGCAGGTTGCCGGCGCCCACAGTACCGCCGCCGCCGCCGCCGCCCACCGTGGTGTTGAGGCCGCCGTTGCCGACGCCGACCACGCCGCTCATCGCGTAGCTGGCCGAGGCCGCGGTCTGCTGGCCGGACGAAGCGCCGTTGCTCATCTGCGTCACGGACGAGACCGCCGCCGAGACGATGGCGCCGCCGGGAATGAAGGGCGCCGCCACGGCCGCGCCGTTGGCGACCGCGCCCGCGGCGGTGTCGAGGCCCGCCTTCACCCTGTCGCCGAAGTCGGTCTTCGGCGTCTGGCGGTCGATGGACATGTTGGTGGAAAGGCGAACGGGAGTGGGGTCGATGCGATTGACGGCCATGTGGAAGTCCTCCGGAAATTGTGGTGTGCGCTGCTGCCTGGGCTTTCAGTCCCGGGTTCCACCCGGGGCGCCCTACTTTGAGTTATCGCCGCCGCGGTTGGGCGGTTGCCTGACCCGCCGCGCCAACCCCGACAGTATAACGAATACGGCGGGTTACCTCTGGCCCTTGGCCGTCTTGCGCTCGGCCTCAAGCTTTTCGCGGACTTGCAAGAGGTGACCGAGCAGCTCTTCGGCCTTCTCGATCGCCCTCTTCACTTTCTTGGCCTGGTCGGCCTTCGGGCCCTTCAAGGCGCCGAGGCCGTCGCGAATCGACCCGAAGAGGCTGTTCACCTCGTCTGAGCTCGCCCTCTCGATGAAGGCCTCGATCGACGGGTACATCGGCCCGTCGGAGGGCGCGGGAGCGGGAGCGGGGGGCGTCTTCGGGTTGGCGGCCATGGAGTTTGGTTGTCCTTTGAGGAAGAACTCTACCCTTCGAGGGCGGCGGCCAGAGCCGCCGGCGCTGCTTTGTCGCCCAGCTCGCCGAGCGCCAGCGCGGCGCACAGGCGCACCTTCCGGCTCGGGTCCTTGCCCAGCTTGCCGAGCGCCTGGACCAGCTTCTTCTCACCGAGGCCGAAGTCGAAGTCCTTCTTGTCGTCGCCTGCGAGCAGCCCGAGCGACCGGGCGGCCGCCGCGCGGACCTCCGCGTCGGGGTGGCGGACCGCCGCGTCTACGAGCAACTTGGCCGAGCTCGAGTCCTTCAGCCGGCCAAGCGCCTCGGCCGCTTCGGCGGGAATGAAGTTGGACTTGAGGGCCGCGACCAGCCAGGGCACCGCCGCGCGATCTCCCAACTGGCCGAGGGCCCGGGCGACCGCGCCACCCACGACCGGGTCGGTGGTGCGAAAGGCCCTCAACAGGGCCGGCACGGCTTCCTTCTGGCCGGCGCGCCCGAGGGCGGCGGCGGCTCCGGCGACCACCCGTGGGCTGGGGTCGTCGAGCGTCTTCATGAACTCGCGCAGCATCGCCTGGTCGCCGAGCGCGACCAGCGCGGCGGCCGCCGCCTGGCGCACGGGGGGAAAGGGGTCGCGTAAGAGCGCCTTCAACCCGCCGGCCGACTTGGCCGAGCCGATCTCGCCCAGCGCCGCGGCGGCCTCGGTGCGGGTCGGCGCGTCGGCGTCGGACAGCTTCTTCAAGAGCGCGCCGACGTCCTTCTTGGCGATCTCCTTCGCGAACCGCGGCTTGGGGGCCGCGGCCCAGCGCCCGTCCAGCGCGCTCAGCCGGTTCGTCAGCTCGACGTCGGTCAGCCGCTTCCGCGCCGGTAGGGTCTTCTTTCCTGTCTTGGATTTCATCGGGGCGCGACGGTAGAGGAAACCGTTGAGCGGTTCAACCTTCGTCGGCCTTTGGGCCAGGGGTTCGCCGCGGGCCTTCCGCTCCTACATTTCCCGCCAAACCCGTAGCCGATGAAGGAGTGGCACATGACGCGACTGATGGCGACAGTGGTGGGGGCAGTCGTCCTGGCGGGCGCAGGAATGGCGTTCGCCGAATCGGACTATCCGGCGGGCAAGAAGATGCCGGCGCCCAAGGCCGAGAAGGCGAAGCCCGAGAAGATGATCATGGAAGCCCTGCAGCACGAGGTGCTGGGCGAGGTGGTGAAGGTCGAGGCGAACACCCTCTACATCCGCCACATGGGCGCGGTAGTGCCGTTCGAGCTGAAGGCCGACACCAAGTGGTCCAACCTCCAGCGGCAGGACCTGAAGGAAGGGCGCGAGATTCGGGCCAGCTTCACCGTCGAGGGGCAGACCCAGAACGTGCTGAAGGAGATCATGGCGGCGCCGATGCACGAGATGATGCCCACCGAGGCGCTGCCCAAGCCGGCGATGCCGAAGAAGTGGGAATAGGCAGGCGCTTCGAAGGGACGGCAGACGGCCCGCGCTGGGGGTTGAGCCTCCCGGCGCGGCGTCGTTCTTGACGTCGCTTCACAATACTTTGCTGCGGGGGCCCGGGCAGCGCGGTAAGAGGCGCACGCATGGGCTCCATCGTCTCGATCGACAACGTCGTCAAGGAGTACCACCTCGGGAAGGTCATCGTGCCGGCGCTCCGGGGCGTCTCGCTCGAGGTGCACGAGGGTGAGTTCATCTCGATCGCCGGGCCGTCGGGCAGCGGCAAGACGACGCTGTTGAACCTGATCGGCTGCGTGGACACCGCGACCTCGGGGAAGGTCGAGGTGGCCGGCCGCGACACCGCCACCCTGACCGAGCGACAGCGGACGTCGCTGCGGCTCGACACCATCGGCTTCATCTTCCAGAGCTTCAACCTGGTGGCGGTGCTGTCCGTCTTCCAGAACGTCGAGTTTCCGCTGCTCTTGCAGGGGCGCTTGAAGGCCGCCGACCGCAAGGCGCAGGTGATGAGCCTGCTCGACCAGGTGGGGCTGTCGTCCCACGCCAAGCACCGGCCGAGCGAGCTGTCGGGAGGTCAGCGCCAGCGGGTGGCGGTGGCGCGGGCGCTGGTGACCGAGCCCAAGCTGGTGCTGGCCGACGAACCCACGGCCAACCTCGACTCGGCCACCGGGCAGAACATCATCGACCTGATGAAGGCGCTCAACCAGCGCCGGGGCACCACCTTCATCTTCTCCACCCACGACGCGAAGGTGATGTCGCACGCCAACGCGATCTGGCAGCTCGCCGACGGGAAGATTCTCGGCAAGTCCGGCCCGGTCGCCGGCGCGCCCATTCCGGCCGAGGCGCGCCCGTGATCGGCCACTGGGTGGTGCTGGTTCAGATCGCCTTCCGCAACCTGTTCTCGAGCTTCATCAACCTGGTCATCGGCGTCATCATCGCGGTGGGCACGATGCTGGTAGTGGTGGGCGGGGCGATGCTGGACAGCCTCGACACCGCGATGAGCCGCAGCATCACCGGCAGCCTCGCGGGGCACATTCAGGTCTACTCGGCCGCCTCGAAGGACGAGCTCGCCATCTACGGGGGCATGACCGACGACCCGTCGCTGGCCGCCGTCGACGACTTCCCCAAGGTCAAGCGCTTGCTGCTCGGCGTGCCGCACGTGAAGACGGTGGTGCCGATGGGCATCAACGGCGCGCTCCTGATGTCGGGCAACACGGTCGACCTCACCCTGGCCAAGCTGCGCGGGGCGGTGAAGGCGCGCGACGCGGCAACGGCCTCGGGAGCGCCGGCGGCCGACCTGGCCGAGCAGGTCGACAGCCAGAAGGCGCACATCCGTCAGATCGTGAAGGTGCTGGTGGAAGACGCGGCGAAGGCGAGCGTCCTGGCCGATTCGCACGCGGTCGACGACGAGGCGAAGCAGGCGCTGGCCACCGTCTCGACCGAGCCGTTCTGGGAAGGCTTCGACCGCGACCCCTACTCCGCCCTCGAGCTGCTCGAGAACAAGATCGCCCCCCTGGTCAGCGACGCCGACATGCTCTACGTGCGGTACGTCGGCACCGACCTCGACGCCTACCAGAGGGCCTTCGACCGCATGCAGGTGGTGGACGGGCAGCCGGTGCCGGCCGGCCGGCGCGGCTTCCTCTTCCCCAAGTTCCAGTACGAGGAACAGTTGAAGCTGAAGACGGCCCGGCGCCTCGACCGCATCAAGGAAGGCCTCACCGAGAGCGGCAAGACGATCGCCGGCGACTCCGAGCTGCAGCGCTTCGTGCGCGAGAACCAGGCGCAGACCCGCGAGATAGTCCTCCAGCTCGACGGCCTGAAAACGCGCACCGCCCTGGCGCGGTTGAACGCCGCGCTGCACTCGAACGAGACCGACCTGCCGACTCTGTTGACGCGCCTGTTCACCACCGACGACCAGAACTTCATGGACCGGTACCGCATCTTCTACGAGCAGCTCGCCCCGCTGCTCGAGCTGTACCGGGTGCGCATCGGCGACATGCTGACGGTGAAGGCCTTCACCCGGTCGGGCTACGTGCAGTCGGTGAACGTGAAGGTGTACGGCACCTTCGAGTTCAAGGGGCTCGAGAAGTCGCCGCTGTCCGGAGTCACCGGCCTGATGGACCTGATGTCGTTCCGCGACCTGTACGGGTACCTGAGCGCCGACAAGCGGGACGAGCTGCGCGTGTTGCAGGCGGCCTCGGGCGCCAAAGCGGTGGCGCGCGAGAACGCCGAGGCCGAGCTGTTCGGCGGCGGCGGCCCGGTGGTGGCCGAGGCGAAGGAAGGCAGCATCGACGAAAAGGCGCAGCTCTCGGGCCTCAAGAAGGCGAAGAAGTCGGAAGACCTGGTGGCCCGCATTTACACGCCCGGCGAGATCGAAGACGGCGTGGTGCTGAACGCGGCCGTCGTGCTCGACGACCCGAAGGCGCTGCCCCAGGCGATCAAGGCCATCTCCGAGCTGTCGGCGAAGGAGCACCTCGGGCTGAAGGTCGAGTCTTGGCAGCAGGCCTCGGGGCTGCTCGGCGAATTCGTACTGGCGGCGAAGGGAATCCTCTACTTCGCGGTGACCATCATCTTCGTGGTCGCGGTGGTGGTCATCAACAACGCCATGATGATGGCGACCCTGCAGCGCACCCAGACGCTCGGCACCATGCGGGCCATCGGGGCGCAGCGCTCGTTCATCGTCTCGATGGTGCTGCTCGAGACGCTGGTGCTGGGCCTCTTGTTCGGGTCGGCGGGCGCGGCGGCGGGCGCGGCCGTCATGGCCAAGCTTCACGCCACCGGCATCGGCGCCTGGAGCGACGCCGTCTACTTCTTCTTCTCGGGCCCGCGCATCTACCCCTCGCTCGGGGCCGGCAACGTGGTAGCGGCCTTCCTCATCATCCTGGTGGTCAGCGTCGTCTCGACGCTCTACCCGGCGCTGATCGCGATGCGCGTGTCGCCGGTGACCGCGATGCAGGCGGAGGAATAGCCGATGATCCAGCTCCTGCTCATCGCCGCGCGCAGCCTCTGGCAGCACAAGCGGCGCACCTTCCTGCTCGGCGGCGCCATCGCCGGGGTGACGGGCCTCTTGGTGCTCTTGGCCGGCGTGTCGGTGGGCGTGCACGCGACGATGCTCGAGTCGGCGACCACCCTGATGACGGGCCACGTGAACGTGGCGGGCTTCTACAAGGTGACCGCGGGCCAGTCGGCGCCGGTGGTGACCGACTACGAGAAGGTGCTCGCGGTCGTCGAGCGCGAGGTGCCCGAGCTCGACTTCGTCGTGCAGCGGGGCCGGGGCTGGGCCGCGCTCATCTCGGACACCGGGTCGACCCAGATCGGCATCGGCGGAGTGGACATCGCCCACGAGACCGGCTTCAAGAAGGTGGTGCGGGTGTCGTCGGGCCGACTGGAAGACCTGGCCAAGCCAGGGTCGATTCTCATCTTCGAGAAGCAGGCCGAGAAGCTGGGGGTCAAGGTCGGCGACACGCTGACGGTGTCCGCGCCCACCTTCCGCGGCACCAGCAACACGGTGGACGTCACCGTGGTCGCCATCGCCAAGAACATGGGGCTGCTGTCGCAGTTCAACATCTTCATGCAGGACCGCGCCTTGAGGGCCCTGTACCAGATGAACGACCGCGCCACCGGGGCGCTGCACCTGTACCTGAAGGACCTGGGCGAGGCGAAGGCGGTGCAGGAACGCCTGCGCACGTCGCTGGAGAAGGCCGGCTACCTGTTGCTGGCGTCCGACCCGCGCGCCTTCTGGATGAAGTTCGAGTCGGTCAACCGCGAGGACTGGACCGGCCAGAAGCTCGACCTCACCACCTGGGAAGAGGAGATCTCGATGATCCAGTGGACCCTGACCGCCATCGACGGGCTCTCGGCGGTCCTGATCGCGGTGCTGATGGTCATCATCTGCGTCGGCATCATGAACATCATGTGGATTACCGTGCGCGAGCGCACCCACGAGATCGGCACCCTGCGCGCCATCGGCATGCAGCGCACCCGCGTCTTGGCGATGTTCGTGACCGAGGGCTTCCTGCTCGGGCTGGTGGGGACTTCGGCGGGCGCTCTGCTCGGGCTGGTGGTCGCCTTCCTGCTGAACGCCCTCAAGGTGCCGGTGCCCGAGGCGGTGCAGCTCTTCCTCATGAATGATCACCTGGTGGTGCTGCCCACCGGCCGGGGCATCTTCACCGCCATCACCCTCATCACCGGTTGCATCACCGCTGTCTCGGTCATTCCTTCCTTCCTCGCCGCGCGGATGAAGCCCATCACCGCGATGCACCACATCGGGTGACACGATGCGCTCGACGTTCCTCTTGACCGCTCTGGTCGCCGGCCCCCTCTTTCTCGCGGCGCCGGCCGAGGCCGCGCTGAGCCCGGACGAGCTGAAGAAGCTGATCGAAACCATCGACGAGCGGCAGCGGTCGACCGGCGACTACAAGGCGCTCTGCTACATCGAGCAGAAAGAGAAGGACAAGAACGACATCGTCCGCGAGCTGGTCGTCTACCGCCGCGACGCCGATCAGAAGCTGATGTTCCTGTTCACCAAGCCCAAGAGCGAAGAGGGCAAGGGTTACCTGCGCATCGACAAGAACCTCTGGTCGTACGACCCGAACGTCGGCAAGTGGGAACGCGCGACCGAGCGCGAGCGCATCGGCGGCACCAACTCGCGGCGCAGCGACTTCGACGAGTCGCGGCTGGCCATCGAGTACGACGCCTCGTACGAAGGGGAAGAGAAGCTCGGGGCCTTCACCGTGCACCGGCTGGTGCTGTCCGCCAAGGCGGGCATCGACGTCGCCTACCCGGTCGTCAAGCTGTGGGTAGACACCTCGACCGGCAACATTCTGAAGCGGCAGGAGCTCGCCCTCTCGGGTCGCCTGATGCGCACCGCGTACTACCCGAAGTGGAACAAGCTCTTCAGCGACTCGAAGAAGAGCGACATCTGGTTCCCCGCAGAGATTCGCATCTACGACGAGGTCGAGAAGTCGAACTCGACACTGGTGCTGATGAAGTCGGTCGACCTGCACTCGCTCGAGGCCAACCTGTTCACCAAGGCCTGGCTCGAGGCGAAGAGCCGATGAGCGGCCGGTGGGTGGCCTGGGCCGCGGCGCTCGCGGCCACGGTGGCTTCGGGCCAGGACAGGCCCTCGGAAGGCTCGCTCTTCGGCGGCCCGGACCCGGCGGCTCCAGCCCCGGCCGAGCGGCGCCCCGAGCCCCCTGCCCCGCCACCCGCGGCCGAGGGAGCCGACCGGCCCGGCGACGCGGCCCTGCTCTCCGGCCCGCCGTCGGAGAGCCGTTTCGACACTCGCGAAGAGAAGGAAGACCCGCTGAAGGTGGGCGGCACCCTCTACCTGCGCGCCGCCGCCACCGGAGCCGAGGGCGACGCGCCGGGGGGAGTACACCTCACCGCGCCCAGCCTGATGGACGGCTACTTCGACGCGCGCCCGTCCGACCGGGTGCGCGGCATGATGCTGGCCCGCCTGCAGTACGACCCGACGCAGCCCGCGGAGCAGCCGGTCTCGCCCTTCGGCCTGCCGGGAGGGCCGACCATCGCCAACCCCAGGGTGGCGCTCGACCAGCTCTGGATTCGGTTTGACGTCGCCCGCACCGTCTTCGTCACCGCGGGTAAGCAGCACGTGAAGTGGGGCGCGTCGCGGTTCTGGAACCCGACCGACTTCCTGACACCCACCCGGAAAGATCCGCTCGCCGCCTTCGACACCCGGCTGGGCGCGACGATGCTGAAGGCCCACCTGCCGTGGGAAGCGAAGGGCTGGAACTTCTACGGCATCGGGCTGTTCGACAACTCGGGGCCGGCCGCCACGCTGGGCCAGTTGGGCGGTGCAGCGCGGGCGGAAGTCGTCGTCGGCATGACCGAGGCCGGCATCGACGCCGTCGTCGTCGGGGGGCGCCGGCCGCGCTACGGGCTCGACCTTTCGTCCGCGCTCGGGCCGGTGGACGTCTACGGCGAGGTCGCGCTGCGCAGCGCGGCCGACTTCCAAGTGTGGAAGCTGACCCGGGACGTGAGCTGGAAGAACCCCATCGACGCGGTGTCGGCCATCGAGTCCGACAACAAGCAGGGCCTGGTGGCCCAGGCGAGCGGAGGCGTCACCTTCACCTTCAACTACACCGACAAGAACGCGCTGACGGTGGGCGCCGAGTACTTCTACAACCCGGTGGGAGCGAGCACCCCCGCCCTCTACCCGTGGCTCTTGTACCAGAACCAGTTCCAGCCCTTCTACGCCGGCCAGCACTACGCGGCCATCTACGCGCTCGCGGCCGGCCTGCCCGGAAACCTGACCAACGTCACGTTGACGCTGTCGACGCTGGGCAACCTGAGCGACCGTTCGTTCGTCACGCGCGTCGACTCGTTCATCCGGGTGCTGTCGTACCTGAGCGTCGAACTCTACGCGGCTGGCCACTACGGCCAGAAGGGCGGCGAGCTGCGCTTCGCGCTCGACGTGCCGGCGCTGAACTTCGGCCCGGGGCAGACGACGCCCGCCGTCCAGGTGCCGGCGCCGGTCGCCGAGGGGGGAATCGGCCTGCGGGTGAGCCTGTAGGCCTGGTCCAGCACCCGAGCCGCGGGTGAGGGCGACTACCGGGGCTCGCGCCGCTGCGAGACTGCGTCAGAGGCCTGCTGCGCCGAACTGGACCCGGTGATGAGCCGAACCCCGCGCTTGTAGGTCCACCAGTCCCAGGCCCACTCGAAGAGGACGAGCAGCCTGTTGCGGAAGCCGACGAGGAACAGCAGGTGAATGAAGAGCCAGGCCACCCAGCCGAGGAACCCCGAGAGGCGCAGCCGGCCGCGCTGGGCGACTCCGGCGGCCCGGCCGATGGTGGCCATGATGCCGCGGTCCTTGTAGCGAAACGGCAGGAGCGGCTCGTGGCGCAGGCCGCGAAGGACGTTCTCGGCGGCGGCCTTGCCCTGCTGCAACGCGACCGGCGCGAGCCCCGGCAGCGGCTTGCCGTCCTGGGTGAAGGCCGCGAGGTCGCCGATCACGAACACCTCGGGGTGTCCGGCGAGGGTGAGATCGGGCTCGACGAAGACGCGGCCAGCGCGATCGAGCGGAGTGCCCAGCGACCTGGCCAGCGCGGCGGCCTCGACTCCGGCCGCCCAGAGCACGGTGCGCGAGCGGATCTGCTCGGACCCCACTTCGACACCCTCGGCGAAGACGCGCGTCACCGCGCAGTCGGTGCGTACGGTGACCCCCAGCTTCTCGAGCGAGCGCTTTGCCCGAGCCGAGAGGGCCTCGCTGAACGCCGGCAGTACCCTCGGGCCCGCCTCGAGCAACAGCACCCGCGCTCGGGTCGGGTCGATGGCCCGGAAGTCCCGAGCGATGGCGTGGCGGGAGATTTCCGCGATGGCGCCGGCCAGCTCGACGCCGGTCGGTCCACCCCCGATGACCACGAAGGTGAGCAGCTCGTCTTGCGCCGCGGGGTTGACCTCGGCGAATTCGAACGCGAGGAGGATTCTTCGCCGCATCTCGAGCGCGTCATCGAGGGACTTGAGGCCCGGGGCGAACGGTTCCCAGTCCGCATGGCCGAAGTAGGAATGGCGCACTCCGGCGGCGAGGATCAGGGCGTCGTACGGAAGCGCGGCACCGTCCGCGAGCTGGACTCTGCGGTTGGCAATGTCGATCCCGGTCACGTCGCCCAGCCGGACGCTGGCGTGCGGCCAGCGGCGCAGCAGTGAACGGATAGGCGTGGCGATGTCTCCGGGCGAAAGCGCCGCAGACGCGACCTGGTACAAGAGCGGCTGGAATAGGTGGTAGTTGTGCCGATCGACCACCGTCAGGCGTATGCCCTGGCGCGCCAGCTTTCGCGCCGCCTCGAGCCCGCCGAAGCCTCCGCCGACGATGACGACCCGCGATTCACCCACGAACCCGTCGTAGCTCAAGGCGACGTCTGCGCGGAGGTGAAAGAGCGCGAGCGTTCACCGCGGGTGCTGCCGGGCGGCGGGCCTCGAGCGGCGCTGCCGGCGCCCAAACCGTTCAACCCGTCCAGGAACGTGTCGCGGGCGTGGGCGGTTCGGCGAGGCGCGAGCAAGCGGGCAGGCGATCGGTCGATGCGAGTTGAACGCTTGTCGTTCTGTCCCCGGCTGAATGTCCGGTGGGTGGCGTTGTTCGTCCGGCGCCGGGCGCGACCCGGCCCGCGGCAATAGATCTCCCGAACTTCCCCGGAGGCACCCGTGAGGACTTCGCTCGTCGTCACCTTCACCGGCTCGGACCGACCCGGAATCGTCGACGCGCTCTCTCGCGTCGTCACCGAGCACAACGGGAATTGGGAACGCAGCCGCATGGCGCGCCTCGCCGGTCGCTTTGCCGGAATTCTGGAGGTCACGGCGGATGAGCCGCACGCCTCGACGCTCGCGCAGGCCCTGGGTCGGCTGCCGGGGCTGACGGTGCTGGTCGACCGGAACGCGCCCGCCGAGCCGGTCGCCGGCGACCGCTGGCTGCGCCTGCACGTCACCGGACAAGACCGCGAGGGCATCGTCCGCGAGGTCGCCGGGATCTTGGCGAGCCGCCGGGTCAACGTCGAAGACCTGTCCACCGAGACCGAGAGCGCGGCCATGTCGGGCGAGCGACTGTTCAGAGCGCAGGCCGAGCTGCGCTGCCCGCCAGAGCTCGACCTCGCCGATCTTCGGCGGGCCCTCGAGCGCCTCTCGAACGAGCTGCTCGTCGACATCGACGTGGACGAGAACCACCGCTGACCGTCCATGCCACCGCCTCGGGTCCCTTCATTCGGGCTTGGTCGGAAACAGTTCGGGCTCGAGGTTGGGCCTGTGCGCCGCTTCCCGCGGATGGGTGTATTCCCAGTCTCTTTTCAGGAAATCAGGACTCGCCTTCACGGGGGCAGCGAGCGGAACAGCGAGCGCTGCAGAATCCTGCGCGGCCCGAATCTGCGCAGCCGTCACCGTGATGACGAAGCGATGGCTCGCGACCTCCGGGCCCGTGAACACCAGCGCCCGCAGACGCTTGATCAGCCGCGCCTCGGCCGCGACCGCGAGGCCGTCAACCCGGACTGATGCCTCCGTGACGTGGCCGTCAGCCCCGACGAGCAGCTCGACCACGGTGTCCCTCGGCGGGTGAATCGCACTGGCGACACTTCCGAGCGCGCGTCGACCGAACTGGCCCCGGATGGCTTCCCAACGCCCAAGCTCCGGCACCAGTGGGGGGGCCGGCGTGGGCTCGAGCGTGACCGGCGGCGCCGCCGGGACGGGGGCGGGCTCTGGCGACGGCGGCGCGGCGGGGGGCGCTCCAGCAGACGGCGCCGCCACTCCCGAGTCTTTCCGGCTGCCACGGTCGTCGTCACAGGCGGCGCCGCTTCCG
>JAHFDQ010000332.1 GCA_023248915.1 Archangiaceae bacterium
CCGGTAGCCGCGCCGCACCGTCCCGAGGCCGCTCTTGTTGTAGGCGGTGACGTCGACCGCGTCGGCGCTCTGCCCCCGGGGGGCCACCGCCCTCAGCTTGCTCGCCGACACCAGGGTGACGCGCGGGCTGGACAGGCCGCCGAAGAGCACCTCGGTGCCCGCGGTGAAGCCCTGGCCGTCGAGCTGCACCTCGGTGCCGCCGCGCAGCGGGCCGTCCTTGGGGCCAAGGCCAGTGACGAAGAGCTCGTCGTAGTAGGTGAAGCAGCCCGAGCAGACGAACAGCCCGTTGCCGTTGGCGAGGGTGATGTTGGTGAGCCCGGCCTTTCCTGGCGGCGCCCGGGCGTCGAGGGTGTTGTCGTCGATGACCTGAAAGTCGAGGGACGGGTTCGAGCCGAACTTCAGGGTGGTGGCCTTCCTCGCGTCGGTCGCGCGCGTGGCGAAGCCGTGCATGAAGCCCGAACCGGTGAGCAGCACCTGGGTGCCGCCGGACGAGCCGCCCCGCGGCGGGAGCACCTGCGTAATCTCGAGCACCGGCGCGGGCCCTGCGTCGTCACCGGCGTCGGGCAGAACCCCGCCGGCGTCGGGTTCGGGCCCCGCATCGGCGTCGGCCGCGGCGTCGGCGTGGCCGCCGTCGGAGCCGGCCGGGCCACGCGCGCAGTCGCAGCCGGGAGCGACGAAGATCGCCCAGGAAATCGCCAGCGTTGCCAGCAGGCGGTACGGACCGGTCCCGCTCAGGGATTCAGACATAGGACCAGCGTCAGCGGTGGCGACCCGAGCGTCGAGGTCGCCTGCCCACTCCAGAACTGGAAAGCCACCCCGTTGTTGGGCGCGCCGGTCAGCCAGCCGTTCACCAGGCTCAAGAGGGTTTGGGTGCTCTCGGTGGTTTCGCCTCCGGTCTGAATCCACGCTGCGCAGCCGAAGCACCACGGAGTCAGCCCGTAGTAGCCAGCGGTTGACGACCCGCCCTGCCAGAACCTGCTGATGAACTTGTCCTGGGCCGGGATGGTGTTCAGACTGGCATTGACGGGGCCGGACGGAGTGGTGAGCTGCCCGCCGCTGCTCATGTTGTTGGTGCCATTGCTGGACTGGACGAGGAAGAGCGCGTCCTTCACGGTCCGCCCCGAGGGCACCGGCGCCAGGCTGAACTGAGCGAAGTTGATGACCCCACCGGTTATCGGGCTGGAGGCCTTGTAGTAATCGGTGGCGCCGGTGAGCAGTTGGCAGGTCCCGGCCAACGTGTCGCAGGTCTTCTCGTACGTCCCCGGCAAGATGAGGGTGTCTTGAACGGGGCACCGGTTGGGGGCCTGGCAGCAGCTTCCGCCGCAGTCCTGGTACCCTGGGTCGCAGGTGAAGCCGCAGGTGCCTCCCGCGCAGGCGGGCGTTCCGTGGGTGGGCGCCGCCGGGCAGGGCGTGCACGAGGTGGCGCCGCAGCTCGCGGGGTCGTCGTCCGAGACGCACTGGCCCGCGCAGACGTGGTGGCCCTGGGTGCACTCGCACTGGCCGGTGGCCGCCAGGCACTGCTGGCCGGTCGCGCAGGCGACGTCCTGGAACGCGTACGAGCAGGCGCCTCCGGCGATGCACGCGCCGGGAGCCGTGTAGATGCGCCGCGCCGTCGCGCTGGCGCAGTTCGGCGCGGGCGCGGTCGGGCAGGTTTTGGGCGTGCCGGCGCAGGCGCCTCCGGCGCCGCAGACATCGGCGGTGGTGCAGCCGTCGCCGTCGTCGCAGCCTGCGCCCACGTCAATCTGGTACTGGCACGAGCCGCCGACGCAGGTGCCGGCTTTGAAGCACTGCGGAGCCTGGTTGCACGTCACTCCCTGGCAGGGGTCGGGAAGGCAGACGCCGTTCGTGCAGCCGCCGGCGCAGGTCTGCTCGACCGGCGGGTAGGAGCAGGCCCCGACCGAGCAGACGCCGGGCGACGGGTACGAGGTGAAGGAATTCGCGCCCGAGCAGGCGGCGGCAGGCGGGTTGACGCACGCCGTCGGCGTCCCCCGGCAGCGCCCGGCGCCGCAGGTGTCGGTCTGGGTGCAGGCGTCGCCGTCGTCGCAGGACGTGCCGTCGGCCTTGGCCGGGTAGCTGCAGGTTCCGGACGAGCACAGGCCGGTCGCCTCGAAGCAGGGCCCGGGCGGCGCGTTGCAGGGGACGTTCAGGCACGAGGCGGCGGCGCCGGTCAGCGACACCACCAGCTCGGGCGCGTTGTTGGCGTCGCTGTGAATCGTAAGGCGCGCCCAGTGGCTGCCCTCGCTCGTCGGGCTGTAGCTGACCGACACGGTCACGTGGCTGCCGGCGCCGAGGCCCGCTGGATCAGGGTCGGTCACCGAGAAGAACGAAGCGTTGTCGCCCGAAATCTCGAGCGCAGAGATGAGGAGCGGGCCGTCGCCGAGGTTGTCGATTTCGAGCGCCCGGGTCACCTGAGAGCCCGGAGCGGTGGTGCCGAAGTCGATGGACGAAGGCTGTGAGGCAATCTGGCTGTGGGTGCGGCGCGTCTGCGGCTGCCCGCAGTTGCACCCCGAGGCGACTGCCAGGCCGACGATGCAGAGGAGCGCGGAGGGTTTCATCACCATTCTCACCGGGCGGGCCGGGCCGCGCCCGCCATAACATTGTTTATGCGGGCCGACCAGACAGCCGAGGCTCCCGGCCTGCCTCATGGCGGCACCCCGCGAAGCAGCCCGCCGCCCTCGGTGCCCAGCCAGATTTCAGTCGCCGACGCGCCGTGGATGGCGGTCACCTTGTGCTCCGCGCCCGAGTCGACAGCCTTCCAGAGCGCGCCGTCGAACCGGATGGCGAAGCCGGACTTCACCGGGGTGTTGGTTTGGCCCACCGCGTAGAGGTTGTCGATGGACGAGCCCCACAGGCCGTTGACCGAAGTCGGGACGATGCCACCGAGCAGCGACAGGAGATTGAGGCCCGCGGTGTCCCAGTACTCGCCCTTGGTGGCCGAACCGAAGGCGAAGGCCTCGTTCGGGCCGGGAGACCAGACCGCCAGCCACGGGCCGGCGGGAAGGGTGGTCGACGAGCGGGGCTGGAATTGGCCGAGGCCCGACGCTTCCATCAGGGCGCCGTCGCCGGCCACCCAGATGTCCGAGTCGGTGGGGCAGTGGATGGCGCGCAGGTCGCCGGCCGCCATCGCCACCGGGCTGGAGAGCGAGGAAGGGGTGCCGCTGAACAGCTCGCCGTACGGGCCCACCGCCCAGACCGTGGTGCCGCACACCTGGATGTCATAGAGCGGGCCGCCGTACTTGCTGTCGAGCGAGATGGCAGTCCACGCCGTGCCGTCGTAGCGGAAGGCCTCGCTGTCCCCTCCCGCCAGGACTTCGCCTTGCGGCGACACCGCCACCGAGTACAGGGCGGTGGTGAAGGGCTGGGCGGCTCCGAGTGGCGCCCAAGTCAGCGGGCCGGTGCGTTGCATGACTTTCCCGACGCGCGCGGCGCAGGCTGGGGTGACGCACTCGTTCACCGCGGCGTAGACGGTCGAGCCGGTGACGGCGAGGTCGGCCACGTTCCCGTAGAAGCCCGAGGATACCTCGGTGAATGCGCCCGCCGCGTACTTCCACACGGCGCCTACGTCACCCACCGCGTAGCCTGCCGCGCCCGTTGAAAACACGCCCCGAATCACCTGCGGGCCCCGGAGCGCGACCAGCGTCCACCCGGGGAGGACTCCGCTCCCTCCGTCGGCAGCGCCGCCGTCCGGGGCGCCCGCCGCCGTCGCGTCGTAGAGCCACAGGTAACCTTCCGGCCCTGACTCGAGGCCAATGACGAGCTTCCCGTCCACCTGGCCGACCGCGGTCAGGTCGGTCACCACCGGTGTCGCGGGCAGGTTCAGCGCCATCCAGGCGCCGGCCTCGAAGTGCCAGAGCTTCCCCGCGCCCACCGCCCACGCTTCCGAGCCGTCCGGCTGGGCGAAGACCGCCGACGCCAGCAACACCGCGAGCTGCGTCTGGAAGAGCGAGTCCCAGGTCCGGGTGGTCGGGTCGAAGCGGTAGAGCGAGCCGCGGTTGCCGACCGTGGCGAAGGCGCCCTGGGCGTTGCCCGCCACCGCGAGCAGCGTCTCGGTCGAGGGGCTCGAGGCCTTCTCCCAGCCGCCAGCGGTCTTCACCCAGACGTCGTTGCCGTCGCCGACGGCCATTCCGTGGGTGCCGTCGTACCAGACGGCGCGCGGCGCGACCGAATCGGCCAGCGTCAGCTTGGGCGTGACCGACGGGCCTTTGACTTCGAGCAGCACCCCCAACGTGCCGTACTGGCCCACCGCGACCAGGTCGTCCGCCGCCGGCCCGGCCATCGCCTTCAATTCGACGCTCATGGCCGAGTAGCGCCGCGCCCACTCGTTGCCCGTCGAGTGCGACAGCACCGTGCCGTTGGCTCCCACGAAGAAGACGTCGCCGCCGACCGCCACGCCTCCCCACAAGTCGTTGCCGGTGGGGAAGGGGTTGTCGTGGACGAAGGTCGTCGGGCCGACGGTGGGGCCCTGCACCAGCACGAGCGCCGACGCGCGGTAGCTTCCCGCCTGAACGGTGAGGGTGGCGTTGCCGGGGCTCGTAGCCGTCACCAGGCCGGTGGCGTCGACGGTGGCGACGCGCGCCGGCACCACCGTCCAGGTGAGCGGGACGTCGACGGGGTTGCCGGCGTTGTCGGTCGCCTTGGCGAGGTACTGCTGCGTCTGGCCCACCAACAGGAGCACCGCCTCGGGCTCGAGGGTCAGCTTCGAGAAGGCGGCGTGCTGCGGGCTGGTGACCCAGAACAGCCCCAGCTGGTTCGAGGTCGCCTCGACCGCCGCCTCGCCGAGGCGGACCGACGGGCTGGCCAGCTGGAAGAAGGCCTCGGTGGACGTGTGCCGGCGCAGGTCGAAGGTCGACGGGTCCATCGCCTTCGGCACCCGTTCTTCGAGGTAGGGCAGGGTGATGCGAATCGGCTGGGCGAGCGCGAGCGCCTCGGGCGAGTAGCGGTACCCGTAGCTGACCCGGGTGCGGCCGGGCACGTTGGGAATGCCGTCGTCCACCACGGTGACGGTGATTTCGGTGTCCTCCGAGAGCGCCCCCGCGGGGATGTCCACCGCTGCCCCTTCGCGGAGGAAGACGCCTCCGTCGGGCCCGGCGTGAATGGGGCCTCCGCCGTCGTCGACCGCCGGCTGAGGGCCGGGAACGGGTGGGCAGGCAGACAGCGCCGCTCCGAGCGGAGCCAGCAGCCAGAGGGAAGCCCTTCGCGCGTTCACTTGGGGCGCGTACCGTAGCCCAACACCCGCGGTGGTGCGTGGCCTTCCTCCGTCCCCGACGATAGGCTGAAGCGACCGAGGGGACGTGGATGACGAGCGCCCGCGCGAGGCGGTGGCAGGCGGTGCGAAAGGGCGGGGCGTCCTGGTTGCTTGCGGCAGCGCTCAGCCTCTTAGTGCCGGCGGAGACGAGGCCATACCCGCAGAAGGGTGTCGCCAGTGCGCCCGCCAGCCGGGGCAGGTGGTGGGCGCGAGCCAGTTGAGACGTACCGGGTGACACTGAGAGTCGAAAACAACCACTCGCTTGCGTGCGCGGACAAGGTGGACGTGGTGGTGCAGACGGCTTCAGGTGAAACACCGCCGCAAATATTCAGGGTGCCGTCGAAGGAGGCCACCTGCCGCGCGGCGTACCACTACGCCATTGAAATGGAGGACAGGCCCCCGGCGAGAGGGACACGACCCATTCATTGGCACTCAGGGGTAGGAAGTCCGCGGATGCTGGCGGTGGACGGCACGACGTGAAGGAGGCCTCGCCGGACTGGCGCTGGCTTTCGCCTTGCTTTGGCGCAGGCGCGGACGTCGGCCAGCGGAAACCGTCTGCCGGGTCAGGGCCGCTCGAAGGCGCCAAGATCGAAGGCGCCGCCCTGAGGGCGCGGAATGCCGTCGAAGTCGGAGGTCGCGGGAGTGGTGACCCCCGCGCCGATGGCCGGGCTGCCGGCTGCGAGGTGAAAGTCGCCCGTGCTCGCGCCGACGAAGAGCGCGTCGGCAGTCACCGAGGCGGTAGTCGCACCAGGACCCGCGCCCGAACCGAAGAAGAGGTTGTTGTTGCCGTTGAGTTGGTTCCCGCCCGCGTTCACGCCCAGGTACGGCGCCGAGCTGGACGTCTGGACGATGTTGTTGCGCATTCGGGCCTTGGTAAAGAGGGTGAGGCCGCCGGAGTCGTTGTTGCCGCGCGTTCCGCAGTCGTAGAAGGTGTTGTCGTAGATCTCGGTGTTCGCTGTCGGCGTACCGGACGACCCGAGGTTGAGGCCCGCGTAGTTCGAGGCGCCGTTGCCCGGGTCGGGCCCGGTGCCTACCCGGTAAACGACGTTGTTGTACGCCTCGACGGGGCCCTGGTCGGCGTTCACGGTCGCGAAGTTGATGCCGTCGCAGATGGCGTCGTGGATGAGATTGTCGTGGACATGCAGGTCGAACTGGTCAGCACCGCCGGTCGAGTAGAACTGAATGGCGCGGCAGCCCCCTTGCGTCGTGGAGTGGGTAGGGTTGGGCACGATGGAGTTCCAACCCACGTCGATGTGGTTGCTGTTCGTCGTGAAGTAGACCGCGTGGTAGTACTTGTCGATGGTTCCGGCCTGATTGCCGACGTCGTGCACGCTGTTGCCGTAGAACCGGACATTGGTAGTGCTCTCGACATGGACGCAGGCACTCTGGCCTGAGCCGTGTGGGCAGCTGATGTCGTTGCCCACCACCTTCCATTGGCTGATGTTGTCGAGCTCGAGGGTGCCCAGCAGCGTCATCCCAGCGATGACCCAGTAGTCGTTGGCGCCGTGAAGCGAGTTGCCGCGAATCGAGTAGGCGGCGTCGTTGCCGATGGTCACCGTCGCGTCGGGGTAGGCGACCAGGGCGATGGGAGCGGCCGCGGTCCCGGTTCCTGAGTCTCCCAGCCATACGACCGAGTTGTAGTCGTCGACGGTCGTGGTTGAGAGGCCGTCTTCGAAGTAGACGATATCGCCGGCACTCCGAGTACTCTTGCCTTGCCCCAGGGTCTTCCAGGGTAGGGCGTAGGTGCCTGCGTTCGAATCGTTGCCGGTGGTTGCGACGAAGTAGATGTTGCCGGCGCGCACGGTGAAGGGGAGAGAGTTCGAGGCG
>JAHFDQ010000333.1 GCA_023248915.1 Archangiaceae bacterium
TCGAACCGGCCCGAGTCGCCTGTCAATGCTCTGCCCGCAAGTTGAAGGCGGGCCACGTCTGCGAATCGCCTGGCGGAACAGGTCGACAGGCGGACGCGCCGGCCAGCGCCAGGCCGAGAAGGGCCCAGGTGCTGGTGGAAGTCCGCCGCCGGAACATGCAGCCGGATGCTAGCCAGGTTGCGATCGGGGTAGCCAGGCAAGCTAGAGTGCTGCGCCCGGTCGGCTAAGCCGGCCGGACGGCAAGACTTCACACGAGCCCACCTGGGCGGGAGGAAGCACACATGTCACCAGTGAGAGGCGTAGGGCACCACCCCATCACCCGGCCGGCCAACCCCAAGCCGAATTGGCGCGGCAGCGGCGGCCCCATCAAGATGATGTACGGCATCGTGATGAACCGCATGGGGGTGATGTCGAACGAGGTGCAGGCCGGCGTCGACCTGGCCAAGACGGCGCTCAAGTCGGGCCAGCTCACCGCGAACCAGACGGCCGACGTCAAAAAGGCGCTCGTCGCGCTGAACGCCGCCGCCAAAGACTTGAAGGTCCCGGGCGGCAAGCTTCCCAAGGAAACGAAGGACAGCGGCAAGTCGCCGATGTTCAAGCCGCCCGGCGGCATCGTGGCGCTGTACGCCATCTACATGACGAAGCAGATCCACCTCCTGCGTGGCAACGTGCGCGACACGCTGGGTTTCGTCGAGACCTCGATCAAGAGCGGCCAGTTGAAGGGCATCGACCTGACCGACGCCAAGCAGGTGCGCATCGACCTGAAGAACGCGCTGCACGCGATGACTCCACCGGCGAGGTAGCCGGCCGCGAGAGGGCACCCCTTTCGTGAAGCGTTCGACGAGAAGCAGGCGCCCGACCCGGGCGTTGAACCTGCCCTGGTTCGAGGGAGTGCCCTACCCGCAGTTCGCGGTGTGGGAAATCACCTACGGCTGCAACATGAGCTGCCGCCACTGCGGCTCGAATGCCGGCGGGGCCCGCAGGCTGCGCCACCAGGAATTGACCACCGACGAGGCCTTCCGGTTGTGCGACGAGCTGGCCGAATTGGGCAACGAACGGATCACCCTCTCGGGCGGCGAGCTGTTCATGCGCAAGGACTGGGACCAGATCGCCGCGCGCCTGCAGAAGAACGGCATCGGCGTGTCGCTGATCAGCAACGGGCTCTTGGTGGAGAAGAACCTCGACCGCATCGCGAGGCTCGAGCCGCTCGACGCGTTGGCGCTCAGCCTGGACGGGACGAGACAGACGCACGACTTCATCCGCAGGGTGCCCGGCAGCTTCGACCGGGTGGTCGCGGCGCTGAAGGCGCTGCGCAGGCTGAAGGTGATGACCGCCGTCATCACCACCCTGTCGCGGCGCAACGTCGGCGAGCTGCAGCGACTCTACGACGTGCTGGTCGACTGCCAGGTGAACGGCTGGCAGCTACAGTTCGTCATCGGCGAAGGGCGAATGGAAGCGAGCGCCGACATGCCCGCGCCCCGCGAGATCGCGAAGGTGTCCGACTTCATCGTCGCCAAGAAGCGCGAGCGGAAGATGCAGATCATGGCCGGTGACAACATCGGCTACTGCCGGCCGGACGACGCCGAGATGCGCGGCGCGCCCTGGGCAGGCTGCCACGCGGGCCTCCTGGTAGTGGGCATCGAGGCCGACGGCAGCGTCAAGGGCTGCCTTTCCCAGCAGCCGGCCCTCCAGGAGAACAACCCCTTCGTGGAGGGGAACGTCCGGGACAAGAGCCTGCGCGAGATCTGGGAGAACCCCAAGGGCTTCTCCTACAACCGCCAGTTCGACTTCGCCGAGGCGAAGGGCCCTTGCAAGGGCTGCCTCCACCTGCAGATTTGCCGCTGCGGCTGCACGGCCACCGCCTACGCGCTGCATGGTTCGCGGTACGAGAACCGGTTCTGCATGGTGGCCTCTGCCAAGGAAGAGCGACGGAAGGCGAAGGCCGGTGCGCTCCTGCGAATGCCGCGGCCGGTGGTGCCGGCCTGAGCACGCGGCGGAGCCTTCAGACGACGAGCGCCGTCACCGTCGGGTGGCTAGCGGTCCTGACTCTTTACTCGTCCGCGCCCGCCTGGGCGGCCGAACCGGCTGCACCCTCGGTCTTCGACGACGGCCCCGTCTTCACCTGCAGCGCGGACCCGAAGGTCGGCTGTTCGGGAGTGCTACCGGTCAGGCGCGACTCGGAAGGCGCGCTGCTCACCGGGGGAGAAGACGCGTTCGCCGCGAGGATGGCTTCGCTTCGCGCGGCGAAGCGCTCGATTCGAATTCAGGCGCTCATCTTCCGGGGCGACGAAGCGGGCCTGAGGGTGGCGGAAGCGCTGAAGCAGAAGAAGCGCTCCGGCCTCGACGTGCGCGTCATCGTCGACGCCGCCTCGAACCTCGACTGGCAGACGCAGTGGATGTACTTCGACTTGAAGCAGCACGGCATCGCGGTCGAGGGGTACGAGGCGCTCTACCTCGAATGGGCGACCGCCGACGTCAAGCCGTCCGACCCGCTTCGGCCGAACAAGCGCTTCCACGACAAGCTCTGGGTGGTGGACGGCGAAGAGCCCGGCGGGCTGGCAGTGGTGGGCGGCCGCAACATCGCCAACGAGTACTTCCGCATCGCCGCCGGGCCGGTCGATCGCTGGCGCGACCAGGACGTCGAGCTGCGCGGCCCCATCGTCGGCGACGTGGTGGCCTCCTTCGAGCGCAACTTCGAGTACTTCAAGGGCCTGAAGGCGCGGCTGCCGAAGACGTTCAACCCGGACAACGCGTGGAACCTCACCCGCGAGACGATTCTGAAGATCGGCCAGGGCAAGGCGGCGGCGCGGACGAAGGGCGACCTGGCCGTGCTGGCCGAAGCCACGGCCGCCCGCCGCGTGGACCTCACCTTCCAGCCGCTGGTGGCGCGGTTCATCCAGAACCGGCCCCGCTTCCGCGAAACTTTCATTCCCCAGGCCTACCTGCAAGAGGTGGACGCCGCGACGAAGACGTTGTTCCTCGCGAACGCCTACTTCGTGCCCTCGCGCGCGTTCGCCGACGCGCTTCGCCGCGCGGTCCAGCGGGGGGTGCGGGTGGTGGTGATCGCCAACAGCCCCGAATCGAACGACATCTCGGAGATCGCCGCCGTGTCACGCTACCTCTACCGGGACCTGCTCGGGGCTTCAGGTCCCGACGGCGGCCGTGCCGGACCGGGCAGCCTCGAGATCCGCGAGTGGCGCGGCCCTTCAGCCCAGGAAGGGACGCTGCACGCCAAGTACGCGGTGGTGGACGGCCGCGAGGCGCTGGTCGGCTCTTACAACCTCGACCCTCGCAGCGAGCGGCTGAACAGCGAAACCGTGCTCGCTCTGCGTTCGCCCGAATTGGCGGCCCAGCTCGAGAAGACCTTCCTCGAAGACGACCTGCCGAAGAGCGCGCCCATCTCGCTCGACCAAGCGAACGCGTTCCGACGTCCCGCCGGCATCGACGAGAAGTTCAAGCTCCTTTACTCTCTTGGGCTTCGCGACTGGCTCTAGGGCCGGCGCCGCACCGGCCAACCGGCCGAACTGCCTGGACTTTCTCCGCCCGGTGGCCGACGCGGCGCGACAAGAAACCCCTGTACTCAGATGTGCGACAACCCCTTCAGCCATGACGTTTCTCCGCGCCGCCCTGCTGTTGTCGTTTTCCGTCCCCTTCGCCGCGTGCATGGGTGAGGCGGACTGGACGCTGTCGACAGGCGCGGAACCCGCCTCGAACGGAGTGCCCGAGACGGCTCCGATGCGGGTCGAGGCCTGGCAGGAATTGTCCACCGGCCTGCCCGCGGTAGCCGGAATCACCTCGATGGCTCACTTCGACGGCACCGTCTACGCGGTCGCCACGGGGGCCGGTTCGACCGACCTCTACTCGGTCGCCTCGGGCTCCACGTCCTGGCAGAAGGCCGGGCCGGCGATGCGCGGAGCCGAGCGCGCGGTGGCGGTGGCACGCGTCGACCTCGCGGTCTACCTACTGGCGTCGGACGCGGCCAAAGGCGAGGGCAGCCTCTACCGCCTCGAGCTCGGAGCCGACGCCTGGGTTCGCCTCGCCGCCGCCCCCAGCCTCTCCATGTCTGCCATCGTGAAGAAGGGCAGCGAGCTCTTGGTGGCCTGCACCGGCGCCGCTCCCGGGCTTTACGCCTCGGCGAACGAGGGCTCGACCTGGGCGCGGCGCGGAACTCCGCAGGGCGTCGGCGCCTTCCTGGCCCGGCCGGTGACGTCGCTCGTCGCGGCCCCCGGGTCGCGCCGCCTGTTCGCCGGAACCTCGACCGGCCTTTTCTACTCGGACGACGCAGGTGGCACTTGGTCAGCCGCCCCGATTCACGGCGAGGTTCGGGCGCTGCACGCAAGCGGGGCGTACATGCTGGCGGACGTCGCGGTAGACGGCGCTCAGCGCTCGGACAACTTCGGCGCCACCTGGCACCCGGCTCCGGGGCTGGACGCCAAGACTCGCAGCTTCTTCCTGGCAGGCACGCGGGCCTTCGCCGGCACCCCGAACGGGGTGAAGGTTTCCGAGGACGGCGGAGCCACCTGGCGCGACTCGAGCGCGGGCCTGCCGGCCCTTTCCGACATCCGCGGGCTGTACCTCGCCGGTAGTTGGCTCTTCTCAGCCACCGACGCCCGGGTATTCGTCGCCGCGGTCCACTGACCCCGAGCCGAGTCGAGGGGCACACCACCTCCAGGGGCCGTCACCTTGCCCAGTCGCGGAGTGTGCCGCGCAACGCGGCGCTGGCCTAAGCTGCAGACCTGCGGGCAGGGCCCGCGCCCATGGCGACCATCCTCCTGGTGGACATAGAAGATGCCGCGCTCGCCGGAGAGCTGCAGGCGGCCGGGCATGCCATAGCGCGATGCGGGCTGGATGCGGCGACCTCCGGAAACCCCAGCCCCGACGTCGCGCTGGTCCGCCCTGGCAGCGCACCGCCGGCCTCGCTCGCGCTCAAGCTGGCCGCGCAGGCCCCGGCGACCGCCTGGGTGATGCTGCTGGCGCCGTCCGCCGCCGCCCAGGCCGCGGCCGTGCTCGACGCGGGCGCCGCGGACGTGGTGATCGAACCGCTCTCGCCGGCGGCGGGGCGGGTGCTGGTGACGCGCCTCTTGCGCGAGCAGCGGGTCCGGGCTCGCCTCGACCACTTCGAACGGGACGAAGCCAGGAAGGGCAACCTGACCGAGGTGATCGGCGACTCGAAGCCGATGCGCGACCTGCTCGACCAGGTGGCGCGGGTCTCGAGGCGCAGCGCGTTCGGCCCGGCGCTCTCGGTGACGCTCACTGGCGAGACCGGCACGGGCAAGGGGCTGCTCGCCCGGGTGCTGCACTACTCCAGCCGCCGCAGAGACCGGGCGTTCGTCGAGATCAACTGCGCCGCCATTCCCGCCACCTTGCTCGAGAGCGAGCTGTTCGGCCACGAGCGGGGGGCCTTCACCGACGCGCGGGCCGCGCGGGTCGGGCTGCTCGAGGCGGCCGACGGCGGCACGCTCTTCCTCGACGAGGTGGCGTACCTCGCCGCCGAGGGCCAGGCGAAGCTGCTCACGGTGCTCGAGACCCGGCGGGTGCGCCGGCTGGGAAGCTCGACCGAGCGGCAGATCGACGTGCAGGTCATCGCCGCGTCGAGCCAGGACCTGGGCGCGCTCGCGGCCCGGGGAAGCTTCAAGCCCGAGCTCTTGCACCGGCTCTCGGCGCTTTGGTTTCGGCTACCGCCGCTGCGCGACCGGGCGGACGACGCGGTGCTGCTCGCCGAGCGAATTCTCGCGCGGACCTGCGAGAGCTACCGGCTTCCGGCGAAGCACCTGTCGGAAGCGGCGCGCGAGGCCATCCGCGCGCACTCCTGGCCAGGCAACGTGCGCGAGCTGGCGCACGCCGTCGAGCGCGCGGTGCTGGTCGAGGAAGGCGAAGAGGTTGCGGCAGCGCACCTGTCGCTGCCGAGCGCACCCGCGCCCAGCCCTGGCAGAGCCGGGGGCTTCCCGCCCGAGGGCCTGGCCGCGATCGACTCTGCCGAGCGCGCGCTCATCGAGCAGGCGCTGCGCGAAGCGAAGGGCAACGTCACCCGGGCTGCCGCGTTGCTGAAGGTGAGCCGGGACGTGCTCCGCTCACGCGTCGACAAGTACGGACTCGACCCGGCCGGGCTCGCCGGCGCGGACTAACCGCCGCAGACACCCGCGTCGGCAGGGCGGCACAGCCCTCCGCAGCTCGTTCGGCTGCAGCAGGCGTCCGAGTTTGGGGTCGGCTTGCCGGAGAGGATGCAGAGCGGGAAGCCCGAGCAGTCTGGCCGGTAACAGAGCTTCTTGTTCGATCCGGGCAGACAGGTTCCACCGTCAGGAAGACAGATCACAGTGCCGGAGCTGCAGGTATCGAAATTGAGGCCCGGGTTCACGATCAATTCGCCCTGGGAGTTTCCGAAGAGCGTGCTCGAGTTGGGAATGAGGGTGATAACCCCCGTTGCCGGCCCCTGGAAGACGAAGCTCGCGCCGCTGGCGCCGGCATCAATCGACACCTGCGTGATGGACGAGGCTGAAGCTGATGGCCCTGAACCCCCGTCGCCATCGCTCCCGGCGTCTGGTTGGGCCGCCAAGTCCGAAGGGCAGCTACTCAAGAACGTAAAGCCGGCGTCCGAGACGACCTGAACGGTCGTGAGCGCTGAGACGTTCGCGCGGTTGCCGTAGTAGTCGGCGCTGTGAATACCCACGGTGCACGAACAAGAGTTGGCGACCGTCGGCGTGGTCGGCCTGTCGAACACGACCTCGACGGGCGGCCCCGGGTTGACGGTCGGCTTCTCGGTCGCCGTACCGAGGTTGTTCGTCTGCGAGGTGTCGGTGGCGACGAGCTCAGGCGAACCCGCCGTGAAGGGTCGGAAGTAGAAGCTCGTATTGCTCAGCCCGGCCGCAATGGCCACCGCCTGGGTCTGACCGGCGGCGCAGCCCGGCGAGGTGAAGAAGAGACCCTGCGCGGGAGCCGTCCAGCTCAGGGCGACGTCGTGGCCCTCGGCCACAGCGGCCGGGTTACCCGCGGTGTCCGTCGACACGAGCACCACCTTAACCGAGCACGCACCCGCGGTCAGAGGGGGCTGCATGGAAGAGAACCCCAGC
>JAHFDQ010000050.1 GCA_023248915.1 Archangiaceae bacterium
CAACTCTTCCGCGCCCCACAGCCGGTGGAATGGCCTGTCCCGCCGCCCCCGCCCGGTCAGTGGCGCGTGATGGATGACGACCAGCACTGCTCGGCCGGCGAGCCGGCGGTCGGCCAGCAGGGCGCGCATCGATTCCATCTGCGGGTCGCCCACCACGCCGTACGACAGTCCCGGAAAGGGCGGCACCCGCGCCGAACACAGTCCCACCACGGCCGCCTCGTCACCGAGCAGCCGAACGAAGGGGAAGCGGCCCCAGCTCGCGTACTCGGGCAGGTCGCTTCCGAGCAGCGAGCCGAACGTGTGCTCGAAGCGGTCGTCGGCGACCGCGCCCGGGGTGTAGAGGTCATGATTTCCGGGCACCACGGTCAACTTCAATGGGTCGGAAGTGTGCTCGCGCAGAACCTCGGCGGCCCGCCGGTACTCACCGGGAGTGCCATACGCCGTGAGGTCGCCGGACACGATGACGTGGTCGACTCCCAGTGACGTGGTATCGCGAAGAATCTGCGCCAGGGTGTCGGCCGCGCGGGCGTACTGCTGGGCGCGGCCCCCGACGCCGAGCTCGAGCAGGGCAATCGCCCGGCGCCACCCGAGCGCCAGCGGCGAAACTCCCCGGTACTCCTGGGTGACGTGAACGTCCGAGCAATGGAGGAATCGCATTCGCGGACGCGATGGTACCCGGGCCCCGGCGGCGGGGCAGGCGAAACGTCACGCGAAGGTGTGGGACAGCACCCGGGTCGCCAGCGTGCGGCCGCGCAGCACCGCGGCGATGGTCGAGAGCAGGTCGCCCAGGTCGAACGGCTTGGGCACCTGGGCCTCGGCGTGCAGCCGCCTCGACCACTGCGCCAACTGCGAATCGCCCGACAGCAGCACCACCGCCGGCGGCGCGGGCTGCTCGTCCATGGACTTCATCACGGCGGGGTTCACCACCCCGTGGACATCCAGCAGCACGAGGTCCGGCGCCCCGGCCAGGCGCTCGACCAGTTCCTCGGCGGTCGCGGCGCAGCTCACCTGGTACCCCTCGTTGGACAAGAACTCGGAGAGGAGGTCGCGCTGGTCCGCGTCGTCCTCGGCTAGAAGAATTTTCCCCTTTTCCACGCCCATGACCGCCCCCCGGCTTACCCGTTGGAAAACCTGGCCACGCGGCGACCGTCCGCAAGTGGGAGTTTGGAGCACACCGGCGCTGCGCTAGGCTGTCGGCCCCCATGGAACAACGTGCCCCAGGTCACCTGCTGGTCCTCGCGCTCGCGCTCTCTCCGGTCGCTGCGGCCGCCCAGGCCGAACCGCCCGCGCCTCCGCCCGCGAAGCTGACCATCGTCCCATTCGCGGCGCTGTCGGGCGACGTGCCCCAGCGCGCGGGCGCCAAGGCGGCCGGAATGCTCTCGACCGAGCTGCGCAACACCGACGGAGTGCAGTTGGTGGACACCAAGAGGGGTTCCACGGCCGACCCTTACCAGGAAGGACTAGACCGGGCCCGCAAGCTGGTGGACGAGGCGAAGCAGCACAGGAAGGCCCGCAAGTTCCGCCTCGCCGAGGAAGCGCTCGAGAAGGCGCTGGCCGAATACCGGGCGAGCGCCCCCGGCCTGTCCGACACGGGCGAATTGGCCGACACCTGGGCGCTGCTCTCGGCCGTTCAGTTCAACACCGGGCGGGACGAGCAAGGGCGGGCGAGCCTGGACCTGGCGCTGGCAGTAGCTCCCACCCGCGAGCTGCCGCTGGCCGCGACGTCGCCGCTCTTCAACCGCGTCGTCCAGGACGCCAAGCGGGCGCTGCAACAGGCGCCGCGCGGAACGCTGCTGGTCGAGTCCACACCGCCGGGCGCGGGCGTGAACGTCGACGGCGTCGGCCTCGGCAACGCCCCGCTGCAGGTCAAGGACGTGCCTCCGGGCCAGCACGTGTGGAAGGTGTCGTTGCCCTCAGGGGAAGCGACCGGCGGCCTTGTCGAAGTGGCGTCGGGCCGCCAGGCGAAGGTGGCCGGGCAGACGCAGGCGAAAGACCCTGAGTCGCGCCTGGTCGCCACCCTGGCGCAGAACAAGCTGGACGCCGAGGTGGTGTCGGCCGTCCGCGAGCAGGCGAAGGCGTCCGACTCCGAGCTGGTGCTCTTCGGGGCGCTGTCCAAGGAAGGCAAGGGGCTGGGGCTCGACACCTTCCTGTTCTCGGCGGCCAGCGGCGAGGTGCGGCGGTTGCCGCATCTGGTCTTCGACACCGAGCTGCTCTCGGCGGGCATGGAGTTCTTCAACCTCGCCGGCCAAATCAAGGACCGGGGCGGAAAAATCGGCGAGGCCGTGAAGGTGCCGGGCCCGGTTTCACTCGAGGCGGTGCTCGGCGGGACGAAGGTGGCCGAGGCCCAGTACGGCGTGCAGGCCGGCAAGGAGCAGACCCTCGACACCGAGGCGGCCGAGCCCACGAAAGAGACGGGGCCGCGGGTGCCGCTCGAGCCGAAGAAGCGCGTCCCCCTGAAGAAGAGCAAGTAGCCGTGCGCGGGCGGTTTGCCCCGAGCCCCACCGGAAGGCTCCACCTCGGGAACGCCCGGAGCGCGCTCCTGGGCTGGCTTAATGCGCGGGCGGCGGGAGGAGAATTCCTCCTGCGCATCGAGGACCTCGACGCGGCCCGCTGCCGCGAAGGGTACGTCGACGACCTGTTCCGCGACCTTTCGTACCTGGGGCTGACTTGGGACGGCACGCCGGTGCGGCAGAGCCAGCGGTCCGAGGCCTACGCGCAGGCGCTGGCGAGCCTCGAGCGCGCCGGCCGGGTCTACCCCTGCTTCTGCACCCGCGCCGAGATCGCCCGCGCGGCCTCGGCGCCCCACGGGCCCGGAGACGACGGGCCGCGGTACCCGGGTACGTGCGCCGCGCTGGCGGCCGACAGGGCCCGGGCCCGCCCGGCGGCGCTGCGCTTTCGCGCTCCAGCCGGAGTCACCTTCGCCTTCGACGACGCGCTGAAGGGCCCGGTGGCGCAGGACGTCGCGGCCGAGGTCGGCGACTTCGTGGTGCGGCGCAACGACGGCGTCGCCAGCTACCAGCTGGCGGTGGTAGTGGACGACGCGGCCAGCGGCATCACCGACGTCCTGCGCGCCGACGACCTGCTCGCCTCGACGCCGCGGCAACTGGCGCTGTACCAGGCGCTGGGCCTGACTCCCCCGCGCTACGCCCACGTCCCGCTGCTGCTCGGCGAGGATGGCAAGCGGCTGGCCAAGCGCGAAGGCGCCTCGGCGGTCTCCGAGCTTCGCCAGGCCGGAGTGGCGGCGGAGAAGGTGGTGGGGCTGCTGGCGCGCTGGAGTGGCCTGGGGGACGGCCGGCCCGTCCGCGCCGACGAGCTCGTGGAGAGCTTCCGCCTCGAGAAGGTGCCCAGAGAACCCGTGGTGGTGCGAGAGACCGAGCTCCACGAGCAGTTCGGCCCGCTGCCCTGAAGATTCCGACTTCCGTTCAGCCCGAGCGAAGTCGAGGGCCGTGCTATGGCACCCCCATGTCGCGGAAGAAGCTCGCATTCGCCATCGTCGTTCCCGTCCTCGTGCTCGGGGCCGCCCTCGCTTACTGGTCCTCCGGCGAGACCGAGCCGGGCGAAGTCGCGAGCGCGCCAGGCCCCGCGCGGCCGACCGCCGCCCTCTCTCAACCAGGCCCCAGCGAAGCGCGGGAGCGCACGGCGGCCCGGCGGCTACCCCTGCCCTCGAAGACTCCGGTCTCGGACGGGCTCACCCAGGCCCTGCTCGCGGCCCGAGGAGCGCCCACGGCCGGGGCCAACCCGTCGGCGGCAGAGGCGGCGATCGCCGCGGTCCAACCCCTGGCGCGGCAATGCTTCGACGACGTTAGCGCCCGCTACCCTCCGCCCCAGGAGGTGAAGCTGGCCTTCACGGTGCGCGCCACGGGGACGGCCGGAGCGCTGACCGACGGAGAGCTCGTCTCCACCACCATTCAGGACCCGATGGCCGAGGCGTGCTTCCTCGACTCGCTGGCCGACGCGCGCTTCGCCGCGCCGCCGGGCGCCGGACCCGAGCGCGTCGTCCACACCTTCTCCTTCGGCGCGATTCTTCGATAACCTCCGGTCCCAACCCCATGGCCGCCAACGTCGAACAGCTCGGGCCCAAAGAGGCCGAGGCGCTCCGGGCGCTCCTGGCGAAGGACCCCGTCCAGAACCTCTACCTGCTCGGGCTCTTCGAGGAGTTCGGCATCGTCCCCCGGCCGGGCCGGGCCCCGTTCGCGTTTTACGGGCGGTTCAAGGGCGGCTCGCTGGTGTCGGCGCTCTTCGTCGGAGGAGACGGCGGCCTGGTAGTGCCGAGCGCGGACGACCCCGCGGACGTCAGCGAGATAGCGTCGACGCTCGCCAACAAGGTGAAGCTGCGCTCGTGCATCGGAATCAAGCCGGCGGTCGACGCGCTGGTGCGCCACCTGTGCGCCGAGAAGCCCGCGCTGTCGCGCACGCAGCGGCTGTTCAAGGTGTCGGCCGACGACCTGGGCCCCTTCACCAACCCCACCTTGCGGCTGGCAACCCCGGAGGACCTCCCAGAGCTGGTGCCGCTCGCCGCCGGGGCGGTGAAGGAGACCGTCGAGCGAGACCCGCTGGCGGAAGACCCCGACGGCTTCCGCGCGAGGGTGATGCAGCGTGTGCGCGGCAAGCGGACGTACGTCCTCCGCGTCGACGACAAGCTGGTGTTCAAGATAGACGTCGGCAGCCGCTCGCAGTACGGCGCCGAGCTCGAGGGGCTGTACACGCTTCCCGAAGAACGGCGGAAGGGCCACGCGACCTTGTCGCTGGGCCAGATTTCCCGACACCTGCTGTCCTCGCTGCCCAGGCTGACCCTGCGCGTCGACGACAAAGACCCGTCGCTGGCCGGCGTGGCGCGCAAGGTTGGCTTCAACTCCGGCAAGGCGCAACGGCTGGTCGTCTCGGGCTGAGTTCACTCCAACCCATGCGACGCTCTCTGGCACTGGTTCTGTTCGCCGTCGTCGCTGACGCCAAACCGCGATTCGTGGCCTTGGCGGCCGAGCTCGAGTCGGCCAGCGTCGTGGCGCGGGTGAAGGTCGCAGGGTACCACGCAGGAGGCCTGACTCTCATGCCCCTCGACCCGAGCAATGCTCCCCCCAGGGCGGACTTCCCCGACTGGGTCGACCGGGGCTGGGTGCCTCGGCCGCTGCCGTCCTGGACCGGTGAAGAGATGCTGACCGGCGAGTGGCCTCCCGTCGGCGCGGAGGTGCTAATCGTCCTCGACGTTCACGGCGCCATCTCGCTCTTCGCGCGGCTCCTCGATGGCGAATGGCGGTTCTTCTCGCCCTACATGACGGGGAGCACAGCGCTCTTCGACTGCACTGGCGCCTCGCCGCTCAAAGGCAACAAGCTGGCGTCGAGCTGGGACGGGTGCCTCGCCGCCCGGAAGGCGGTCACCCTGAAGGTGCGCCCCCCGAGAACGCGCGTCGAGCCACCACGGGCCGCGACTCCACCACCGCGGCCTGCTCTGCCCGAGCAGCCCAGGTACGTCGACTGGTCCGCCTTCAAGGCGCTCGAGGAGGTGGCCGGCTTCCCGTGCGCGCACCCGACGCTGACCCGCGAGGGCATGGCGCTCTGGTCGAAGGGCGAGCTGCGGGTGCCCCCCGAGGGTTTCTACGCTCAAGGTGACTTGGACGGAGACGGCCGGCTCGAGGCAGTCGCGCTGGTCCGCGATGTCCGCGCCGACCGGATGAGGCTCATCGTCGCCAGCCGGAACGGAGCCGGCTGGACTCGCCGAGGCATCATCGACGCGAGCCGCTCGTGGGTTCTGACGGTCAGAGATGGGCGGGTGTTCGTGGCACCCGAAACATTCCTGGAGCTCGCCGACGGCCCGTTGAGGCTCGTCGGCCCGGCGGCGCGCTGACTTCCGGCCGTGACCGAAACGATGGAGCGGCGCAGTCCACCCTACGCTTTCCATGATGGCCGTCGCCGGCGAAGGGCCTGTCAGCGTTCCTGGAGCGTTTCTCTCTCGAGGCGGGGGCTCACGTGCACGAGAACGACAGGGCGGCGCTCGAGCACCTGGCCAGGAACGTGCGCCGCGCTGGCCCGCGCCGAGCGGGCTCGCGCCGGGGCAGAGTGAGTGCTAGATTGCGTGTCATGGCGAGAGTTAATTTGACACTCGAAAGAGACGCTTACGAGAAGCTCACACGTTACGCGAAACGGTCGGGCGCGCCCACCGCGGCTTTGGCCCGCCTGCTCGTCCTCGAGAGCCTGGACCGGAGAGAGGCCGATGAGCGGAAGCGTCGGCTTGCCGCCGACTATGTCGCCGGCCGAGCGGACGCTCGGGAACTGCTGAAGGATCTGGAGAACGGTCAGCTCGAGTCCCTGGGCCATGAAGAGCGCTGAACCGCTCGAGGTATGGCGCGGCGACGTGCTCTGGATCTCGTGCGACCCGTCCATCGGAGTCGAGCCCCGAAAGACCAGGACGTGCGTTGTAGTGTCCAACGACATTGCCAACCGGTACGGCGAAGCAGTCACGGTGGTGCCGACGCAGCGGTTCACCTCCGAGCGCGCGGCGCGGGCCTACATGGTCGACTTGCGCCGCCCACGCTCCACGCTGCACGAGGCGCGGGTCGCCAATGCATCGATGGTGATGACCTACGACAAGCGCCGCGTGGTCTCTCGCGCCGGGCGCGTGGGACCTGAGACGCTTCGGGCGCTCGACACCGCGCTGGGGCTCCACCTGGGGCTGGAGAGCCCGTAACTTCAGCGGGCGAGAGCCAGGGTGGCTGCATCTTCTGAGGCGACTGGGCGGCCACCGACGTGGCGTGGCTCGAACGCGCGTTCCGTCGTTTCTGCCTCCAGTGGTGCTGCCCTTCCGCCTCGCCGCCTACGTGCCCGCCGTCCCGGCGAGCGGTTCAGCGCTGCGTCGCCAACACCGGGACCGACTTCAGCGGCGACAGCGCCAGCACCAGCGGCAGCACCTTGCCCTCGGTCACCAGCCCCATGTGGTCGAACTTCACCGTCGGCAGGTAGAGCACCGGAGCGGCCCGCTGCTCGGCGCTCACCGCCTCGGGGCTGTCCGGCAATTCTTCGAAACGCACGGCCCGGGGAAAGCGCCGTAGGAAGGCCAGCGTCCGGTCGGTGGTGTCGGCGGCCACCAGCACCGCGGTGCGCTTTCCGGCCCGCAGCCACGAGGCGATCTCATCGTCGTAGCCGTACAGCCCGTCGAGCAAGATGAGCTCTTGCACCCGCGGCTCGTCGAGCCACGTTGCCAGCGTACGGTACGCGCCGCTGTGCCCGGCCATCACGACCGGCCCGGTGGGACTCTTCAGGCGCGTGCGCCGGCGCACCTCGCGCAAGAGCTCGCTCAAGTCCTTCCAGAGCACGTCGTCCGACCGGACCGCGGGCACTTCCGGCACCACGAAGAGCGCGTTGCGGTGGCTCCCGGCGAACTGCTCGGCGAGCCGGTGCTCGACCCAGGCCGAGTCCACGCTGTCGTAGTAGCCGTGGAGGTAGACGACGACTCCGGCGGTCGCGGCGTCATAGCCCTTGGGCCGCCAGACGTGCACCGGGCCGCGAGGCGTACCGAAGCGCACGTGCACCCCTTCGGCCGCCAGGTCTTCGGTGTACTCGCTCGGCTGGGTACCCTCGACGAGCACCTCGGCCGGGCTCGGCCACTGAGGCGGCGGAACCGGAGCCCCGGCGTCGGCCGAAGCAACGGACAGGGAAGCGCTCACCACCGAGCCCGAGGCTCCGGCGTCGAGCCCCTCGACCGCCTCGGCCCCCCCCGCGCTCGCCACGAGGCAAGTACTCAGGGCGAGGCCAAGGCCGCTACCCCGCGTTCGGAGGCGCCCTCTTCGTGACCAACATGTGGAAGTTCCGCTTTCCATCGATGTACCCGTAACGGAAAGGCAGCGTCCGGTACGGCTGCGAGCTCCACAGCTTCTTGAAGTCCTTGTTGTGGTCCTTCGAAGCGCCGAGGAACGACACCTCGAACTTGCCGTACGTCTCCTGGACGAAGCCCGCCTGAGTGGCGAACTTGGGCGGAATGCCCGTCGAGTCCGAAATCATGAACTCCATGTGCCCCAAGAGATAGTCACGGATGGTCGAAAAGCTGTCCCGCCAGAGCAGGTAGCTGGCCGCTTTGGTCATCGCACACACGCGCCCCTTGCCCTCCAGGTACTTCTTCAAGCCGGCGTCCTTGCCGAAGTGGTCGTCGTCGAGGTTGGCCGCGATGTGCCGGTGCACTTTGACGTCCTTCGGGTCGCCCCCCGTCTTGACGAACTTGAGCTCGGAGTTCGAGAAGGCGACCGAGAAGTCCGGCGACGTCCAGCCGGCGTGGAGCAGCTCGGCCCGCTGCGACTCGAGCAGGGCCTCGTCCTTCTCGGTCAGGTAACGCAGCGACCCGTCCGGCTCGACCTTGAAGTACCGCAGCGACACCGGCTCGTAGCCGTGCACCGCCAAGGCGATGAGGAAGAACGAGAGCTGGCCGGGCAGCTCGCCGCGCTGCCCCTTCATCAGGTTCTCGGTCTTGCTGTCGTTGGCGACCAAGAGCCCGTTGGCTGTCTTCCGGATGAGCTCGAGGCTGGTGCTGAGCTCGGCCGAGCCGACCTTGTCGATTCGGCGCGGGTCGCCGGCGTGCTCGAGCGACATCGTGGTGATGTCCTTCGCGTCCGGGTAGGTGGTGAGCGCCGAGAGCAGGTCGCCGCCGCCGAAGGGGTACACCAGGGTGGTGGGAAGACCCGGGGGCTTGACCGTGCCGATGAACGGTTCGGCCACGCCCACCCAGGTCTTCTTGTACTTGCCCATCTGCCGCGTCTGCCCCTTGCAGTAGACGGCCACCATCTTGGCGTCGGTGTGGGCGGGGAGCGCCGCGTCGCCGGCGCAGGCCACCACCCGATAGAGCAGCTTGGCCTGGGCGGTGAAGTCGAGGGGCTCGACCGAACCGGGCGCGGTTTCAGTGGGCTTCGCCGTGGCGGCCGGAGGCGTTGGCGTCGTTGGAGTCGCCGCGGGCTCTGCCGCGAGGAGCGAGCAGAGAGCATAGGGCAGGAGAAGATGGCTCATGGGCCGTCGTCTCTAGCATGGTTGCCGCCGCCCGAGCGGGCCCGCGAAGAAACCCGGGGAACCGCCGCCGCGCCTGTGTAGATTGCCGCCGGTGGACGAACCGCAGCGAAAGTACTTGAAGCTCGGGTCAGGGGTCGGGCTGGTGGCGGCCAACATGATTGGCGCGGGCGTCCTCTTGTCCACCGGCTTCATGGCGCAGTCGATGGGCCCGTTCCCCATCTTGCTCGCCTGGGTCGTCGGCGCGGTGCTGGCGCTGGCCGGAGCGCGCACCTACGCCGCGGTCGCGATGCTGGTGCCTCGTTCGGGCGGCGAATACCGGTACCTGTCCGAGCTGTTGCACCCCTCGCTCGGCTACGTGGCGGGCTGGGCGTCGCTGCTGGTCGGCTTCTCGGCGCCGGTCGCGGTCGACGCGCTCGCCGCCGGGGCCTTCGCGGGCACGCTCGGCTGCCCCATCGACGCGCGCTGGGTCGGAGCCGCGCTGGTGGTGGCGCTGACTGCGCTCCACGTCATCGGGCTGAAGACCTCGGCGCGCGCGCAGAACGTGCTGGTGCTGGCCAAGGTGGTGTTCGTCGTCGCCTTCGTGGGAATTGGAATCGTCGCCGGCAGCAACCATTGGCCCACCTGGACGCCGCCGGCGCGTTCCGACGGCTTCCCGGTCGCGGCCTTCGTCGGCAGCCTCTTCTACATCGCCTTCGCCTTCAGCGGCTGGAACGCGGCCACCTACGCGGCCGAGGAATTCCAAGAGCCGAAGCGCGACGTGCCGCGGGCGATGCTCATCGGCTGCGCGCTGGTCGCCGTCCTCTACTTAGCGGTCAACTGGATTTTCGTCGCCAACCTCACCCCGTCCGACGCGTCGGCGGTGTTCGACTACGAGAGCCGGCGGGTGACGCTAGGCCACGTCATCGTCCTGCGGCTGCTCGGCCCTTGGGCGGGAAGGGCGATGTCAGCGGTGGTCATCTTGCTGTTCGCGTCGGCGATGAGCGCGATGACGTTCGCCGGCCCCCGCGTCTACGCGGCCATGGCCAAGGACGGCTTCCTGCCCCACGCGCTCGCCGGCGCGCCGGGCCGGCCGCCGGTGGCCTCGATGCTCTTGCAGTCGGCGCTGGCGCTGCTCATCGTCTTCACCCACGGGCTTCAGCAGGCGCTGAACAACGTCGGCGCGCTGCTCACCCTGTTCGCCGCGCTCACCGCCGTCGGGCTGTTCCGGGCGCGCTTCGCTGGGAAGGGCCGCTTCGACAGGCCGCCGGTCTCGAGCCTGTTGGCGGCCGGCCTGTACACGGCCTCGGCGGCGTACATGCTCTACTTCGGCTTCAAGGACAAAGGCTCGACGCTGCTCGTGTGGGTGGCGGCGGTGGTGGCCGCGGCGTTCGTGGCCTACGCGGTGACCCGGGCGGTGCGCGCGCGCCGCGCCCCCGCACCGGGCGCGTGACTCACCCGACGTAGGTGATGGTCCACTCTCGGACCTCGCCCTTCACCGTCACTTCGATGGTCTCGCCCTTCTTGCGGCCCAGCACCGCGCGGCCGACCGGCGAGGCCGGAGTCACCACCGAGAGCAGCCCGTCGCCGTCGGGGCCCGACAGCTCTTCGCCGGCGCCCGCCGGGGCCAGGAAGAAGGTGCGGCCCTCGTCCTCGTCCTCGACCTCGACGACGGCTCCGAGCGCGACGGCCGCTCCGGGCGCGAACTGAGTCGGCCGGAAGACCTCGAGTGCCGCCAGGTCGGCTCGGGCGCGCTCGGCCCGCTGCACCTGCCCCCGCGCCAGGCCCGCGTTCTCGAGCAGCACCCGCGCATCTTCGCGCTTCTCGGCGGGAGTGGCCCCGTGCCGCGCCTCTTCGGCCGCCTCGATGCCCGCCTTCTCGGCCGAGAGCGCGGACGCCCGCAACCGGGCGCAGAGCTGTTCGACCAGGAGGCGCTTGTCCAGCATCGGGCGGGCAGTTTACGCCGAACGCAAGGAGAAAACTCTTTCCGAGGCCGCGCTTCTCGGCCTGAATGCGGGCATGCACTTCCCCTCCGGCCTCCTGCTGTTCCTCGCGGCGGCCGCCCCCGCGGCGAAGGCTCCCACCGCCGCCGCCCCGGACGCTGGCCAGGCCCCGGCGCTGCCGCGACCCATGGCGAGCGCGCTCGCTCCCTTGCCCGCGAGCGAGAGGGTCGACTGGTCTCACAGCCCCTTCGAGGCCGCGGACTGCAGCCTGTGCCACAAGGGCAGAGACCCGAAGAAGCCCGGGCCGCTGGTGAAGGACACCAACGAGCTGTGCCTGGACTGCCACGAGGACTTCGCCGAAATCCTGAAGCGGAAGACGCCGCACCCGCCGGCCCAGGACGCCTGCACCCACTGCCACAATCCCCACAACTCGCGCCAGAAGCACCTCTTGCGCGCCGACGTCACGACGCTGTGCGGCGAGTGCCACGCCGACCTCGTCAAGGCCGCCCGCGCCGCGAAGGTGGGCCACTCGCCGGTGACGACCGGCCCGGCCTGCGCGAGCTGCCATGACCCGCACGGCTCGAGCTTGCCCAAGCTGCTCGACCGGCCCGCGTTCGAGCTGTGCCTGGGGTGCCACACCCGCGAGCTCACCGACTCGAGCGGAAAGAAGCTGCCCAGCTTCAAGCGCCTGCTCGATGACAACCCCAAGTGGCACGGGCCGGTCGCCGCGAAGAACTGCCTGGCCTGCCACCAGCCGCACGGGAGCGACGACTTCCGGCTGCTCGCCGCCGACTACCCGGCGAAGTTCTACGCCCCGTTCGACGCGAAGGCCTACGAGCTGTGCTTCAAGTGCCATGACTCGGCGCTCGCCCAGGCCGCGCAGACGACGACCGCCACCCGGTTCCGCGACGGCAGCCGCAACCTGCACTTCGTCCACGTCAACCGGCCCGACCTGGGGCGCACCTGCCGGGCCTGCCACGACGCCCACGCTGCCCAGCAGGACCACCTGTTGCGCGGCAGCGTGCCCTACGGCACGTCGGGCTGGGTGCTGAAGCTGAACTACGCGCCCGGGCCGAACGGCGGCTCGTGTGAGAAGACGTGCCACAACACCCGGTCATACGACCGGCAGAAGAAGTAGCCGCCGGCCGAAGCGCGTCGTTTCCGGAAGAGGCTGCGCCGCCTGCTCCCCCCCTGGAGGCCGCTGACGTGTACCTGATGCTCCAAGTCGGGATAGGCGCCGCGAGCACCGTGCGTTGACCTCCGCAGGGGCGGCGTTCATCAGACTCTCGAAACCCCCGTCGTCGGCGATGCGTCGGCGGTGAGGCTTCAGCAACGAGGGTGCCGTGCGGCTCCAGGCCTCGCGGAATAAGCCGGCAATCACCGTCGCGTCCTCGAAGCTCGGTTCAATGAGCGTGCACAACAGACTGTCCTCCCTGGCGCGAAAGCTAAAGTGCTCGACCGGCCCGCGTTCGAATGGATCTCGAAACCGCCGCGGGGTTCGTGAACGCGAGCGCCGATGGGCCCGATTGCGTCTCAGGCGGCAACGACGTGGACGTGGCCCTGGTGCCTGGCCTTGCCGCGCTTCACGTTGATTTCGACGTCGTAGCCAAGCCGGGTGAGGAACCGCATGAGTCGTTCGACAGAGTACTCGGAGAAGTGACCGCGTAGGAGTTTGGATACCTTGGGTTGGTCGATGCCCAGGACAACGGCCGCCGCTTTCTGCGTCAGGCTGCGGCGCTCGAGGGTCTGAGCGATGGCGTGAGTGAGCTCGGCCTTGGTGCGGGTCTCCTCGGCGTCGGCGAAACCCAAGTCCGCGAAGACGTTTCCGCTGCTCCTGGTGACTTTGACGCTACTCATGACTCGGTTCCTTTCAGTGCTTCGTAGTGCGCTTGGGCGGTCTTCAGCCGTTCCTTTACCAACCGGATGTCCTCCTGGGGTGTGGATCGCCCGTGCTTCGACTTCTTCTGGAACGCGTGGACCACGTAGACCACCCCTTCGAACTTCGAGGTGTAGACCGCGCGGTAGGTCCCTTTGTCGAAGTGCTCGACCACCTCGACGACTGACCCGCCGCCGAAACCCTTGAGCGTCTTCGCGTCGGGGTGCCGGTCGCCGGCCTGGGCGAGAAAAAGGGCGTAACCGAAGCCATGCTGCACCTCCGCCGGAAGGCCCTTCAGGTCCTTCCAACTGCTCCCAACCCAGTAGAGAGGTTTCAGAGTCATCGGTATGCTTTTCCAGATACTATGCCAACACTGGCATTTCGGTGCAAGACCGGTACGGTTCAACCAGGGTGCAGTCGTCGAGGCGACCGGTAGGGATGCGAGGGGGCGTGAGGTCGCGGCTGTTCGGGGCCCGTGGGGAGCGGTCGTGGACTGCCGTGGACCGGCGAGGCAGTGCGGGCTCCTTGGATGTCAAGCCGTACCTGGCCAGGTGCTTGAGCGCTGTCGAAGTCGTTCTCGCGCACGTGAGTCCCCGCCTCGAGTGAGAAACCCACGAGAAACGTCGACAGGCCCTTCGGCGGCGACAGCCATTGCGGAAAGGGCAAGCCGGACTGCGCCGCCTCGAGCTGAATGCTGGCGAGGGCGCCGGTGGGTACTTCGTCGAGCAGGCCCCGGCGCCGGGCCATGGCGAGCGTCTGTCCATTCTTGCCGAGCAGACCCCGGTCGTTTCTCCAGAGCGCCGCAGAGACGACCAGCTGCGGTCAAAAGGCCACCACAGAGATGGTGCTGATTGCCCTGGCTCACCGTGTTCGGTTTCGAGGTCGGCGCTCGACCACTCCTGGTGGTCGCCCCGCAGGTCGACGCCGCTCTTTCGTTGCAGGCCGAAAGAGGACGCCGGGCTCAAGGGTCAACGCTTCGGCGAGTGCCGCCAGTGTGATGACACGGATGTTCACGGCTCCCCGCTCAATTTCACCGACGAACCGGGATGTCAGTTCCGCCTTCTCTGCCAAGTATGCTTGGGTCCACTCGCGTCGAACACGCTCTTCGCGGACGTTGGCCGCGATAGAGACGAGAAGCCGCCGCGCGACCTCGACCTTCATTTCGCCAACGTGGCGGCTCGTCGAAATGTAGAATAGGCACGTTCGTTCCTGTGGAACGATTGTTCCTGTCGTCGGGACCGTGTCGGCCCCGCCATAGAGGAGGGCTATGCGCTATTCGATGTTGGTGGACTTCGACTGGATTGTTTCCCCTTCCGTGATCTTGGTCGTGTCGGCGACAGCCGTGGCCGCCGAGCCAAAGACGTTCGAGGGCATCATGGAGAACCACGCCGACCTCGGCCTGCTCCTGGATACCATCGCACAGTCCAAACGCGACTGTTCTTGCCTCGACGAGTTCGAAGAAAAGGCATGCGTCGATGAGAGGAACTCGGCACTCGACACGCTGAAGATGAAGTTCACGGCGTCGCTGCCGATTGGCGAAGAGTCAGTAGCAGTGAAGCTGGGGAAGTACGACTTCAAGAAACACGTGTTCCCCGCTACCCTCGGTGGCGGTGTTGTCCGCTCGGTGCCATTCAACACTTGCGCTGGCAAGCTCAAGGCGAGCGACCCGTGTGCAAACTTCGATGGTGTGATGGTCGAACCACCGCCGGCTCAGGTCGTCGTCTACGTGAAGAACCCCGCATGGACCGGGCAGATTTCCGTTGAGGACGAGGACGAAGCCAAGAAGGTGCGCGACGCGGCAGGGGACAGCTACCTGATCAAGGGCGAGCTGGTGCTCAAGATCGACGCCGTCTCATTGGCCATCAAGGACAACCCGCAATTGACCGCGAAAAAACGGATATTCCTCGCGGCATTTGACGATGCCTTGAAGCGCAAGGCCTCTCGAATGGGCCCCGATGAATTGGCCCAGTACAGGGATCAGCGCAAGTGCCACGCCAAAGTGCCTACGCAGGACGTCACGGTCACCGTCTCGGCATCGGTCGTTGGGGTGCGGATGGAGGCGAGCGCTTTCCCCGAGTACTTGGTTTCCGCGCCCCCGACGGCCGAGGGGCGCTCGGCCCGTGCGCAGCGAGAAGCGGCAGAGGCAGCGAGGGCTGCCGCCCAACAAGCGGAAGAGGTCCGTATCGCACGGGAGGCTGCCGAGAAGGCGAAAGCAGAAGCTGATGTAGCCAGAAGAAGGAGGTCCGAAGCGGCCGCCGCCCATGGTTCAAATTGCCCTGATGACACCGTCTTGGTGCCGGGCATGCCTGAGTTCGTCGGGAACTCACGCGGCCAACGCGTGAAATTGAAAGCGTTCTGCATGGACCGATCCGAAGTGACAGTCGCGAAGTACGCCGCGTGCGTGTCTTCCGGGGATTGCACGCCGGCAGCGAAGACTGCGTTCTCGCAAGGGGCAGCGCAGTCTGACTTGGCGTTTGGGAGCAAGTTCTGCAACGGTGACAAGCAGTCATTCGCGAGTCACCCGGTGAACTGCATCGACTGGAGCCAAGCGAGCGCCTACTGCAAGACGCTGGGGCGACGCCTTCCATCAGCTGACCAGTGGTTCTGGGCAGCCGGTGGTCGAGGTCAAGACCGCAAGTTCCCTTGGGGCAACAATCCGCCGGAGGCGAAGAGACTCAACGCTTGCGGGAGCGAATGCGTCGATCTCATGAAGAAGGAGGGCAAGACTGGGAAACCGCTGTTCGGGGAGTCCGACGCCTTCGCCACGACCGCGCCAGTGGGCTCCTTCGCTGGAGGGGATTCGCGAGATGGGATTCACGACTTGGCGGGAAATGTCATGGAGTGGACCTCGACCAAGCAGGACGACCTCGGCTACCTGCTGAAGGGTGGTGGGTGGCAGGCAGACGAGGCGGCCGCAGTGGCAGCCGCTTGGGCTGGTGCAGCGCCAGCCAGTAGCCGCGATTCCGACGCAGGCTTCCGCTGTGTCGCTGACGCGCCGCCCCCTGCCTCCGAACCCGAAGAAGATGCCGCCGCGCGAAGTTGCTACGCGCGGGCCGAGGACCAAGTACTTAAGAAATGCAGGAATCAGTGCGGCATCACCGCGAGGCTTCGCACGAAACCCACGGAAGAAGAGTGCGCTCAAGAATGCGAGACGCAACCAGACACCAGGGTCTTCTTAGATGTTTGCATGGGGCGAGAGGGCTACCCGAATCATGAGTGGCCCGAAATCCAATAGCGAAGGGCTGGCGCTGAGCTGTGCCTGGGGTGCCACACCCGCGAGCTCACCGACTCGAGCGGGAAGAAGCTGCAGAGCTTCAAGCGCCTGCTCGACGACAACCCCAAGTGGCACGGGCCGGTCGCCGCGAAGAACTGCCTGGCCTGCCACCAGCCGCACGGGAGCGACGACTTCCGGCTGCTCGCCGCCGACTACCCGGCGAAGTTCTACGCCCCGTTCGACGCGAAGTCCTACGAGCTGTGCTTCAAGTGCCACGACTCGGCCCTCGCCCAGGCCGCGCAGACGACGACCGCCACCCGGTTCCGCGACGGCAGCCGGAACCTGCACTTCGTCCACGTCAACCGGCCCGACCTGGGGCGCACCTGCCGGGCCTGTCACGACGCCCACGCCGCCCAGCAGGACCACCTGTTGCGCGGCAGCGTGCCCTACGGCACCTCGGGCTGGGTACTGAAGCTGAACTACGCACCCGGCCCGAACGGCGGCTCGTGCCAGAAGACCTGCCACAACACCCGGTCGTACGACCGGGAGAAGAAGTAGCCGCCGGCCCGCTCGCGACCGTCCAGCGGAAGACGCTCTGCCGCGTAGCCTCGTCGGCCCCTTGACTTCGCGAGGCGCGAGACCAGGCGTCTAGGCAACGCCCTGCTCGCTCGGGCATCGAAGGGTGTACGACGAAAGCCTCGCCTGGCTGCCACCCGAAATCCCGGAGCCCCTCATGCGCCTCGCCCTCCTCGCCTCCATCGCCTGCTGCGCCCTCTTCGCTTCAACCGCCTTCGCCGAAGACAAGCCCGCGGGCGGCGTCACCACCCAGCTCAAGAACGCGCAGGGCAAGCCGGTGGGCGAGGCCACGCTCTCGCAGACGCCGGCTGGGCTGCTCATCCGGGCGAAGCTGACCGGGCTGCCGCCGGGGCCGCACGCCTTCCACATTCACGAGACCGCCAAGTGCGAGGGGCCCGCCTTCAAGTCCGCGGGCGGCCACTACAACCCCGGCACGCACCAGCACGGCTTCGAGAACCCGAAGGGCGCCCACGCCGGAGACCTGCCGAACGTCTTCGTCCCGGCCTCCGGAGAGGTCCAGGTGGACGTGCTCAACAGCTCGGGAGCCCAGTTGGACAAGCTGCTCGAGACCGGGGCGGCGCTGGTGCTGCACGCGTCGGGGGACGACTACCACACTGATCCCGCCGGGGCGGCTGGCGACCGCATCGCCTGCGGGGTCATCGCCAAGAAGTAGCGAAACGGCAGGGGGCGGGCGCCCTGCGCCGTACTAGAGTGCCCGGCTCGCGTGGCGAGGCCGCCCAAGATCAGGAAGCCGTCTTCCAGCGCGGCCGAGGCAGAGGCCGCGCCGGCGCCCGGCTTCGTCCGGTTTCAAGCCATGCTGCGGGTGGACTACGCCCAGGGCGAACGAAACACCTTCGCCTACACCTCATACGTCAGCGCCGGCGAGCTGTGGCTTCGTTCCACCAGCGGGTTTGAGGTCGGCCAGACGCACGAGCTGAAAATCACCCTCTCGGCCAAGGACAAGCCCCTGGTCGTGACCGGCGTCGTCGACCGCGTCGACGACGGCGACGGCGCGGGAGTCCGGGTGGCCTTCGCCCCCGGGCAGGACGCGGCGGCGCAGCGCTTCCGCAAGTTCGTCGAGCAGACCTGCGTGGCCAAGCTGGAGGAGGCCGTCGCCCGCTCGATGCGCAGCCCCGAGAAGGTGCTCGAGCTGTGCGCCTACTATGCCGAGGTCGGGCGCCACGCCGACGCGCTGGCCCTGCAGAAGAAGGCCCTCGAACAGAACCCGCAGCACCTCGAGCTGCGCGAGGCCCTGGTGCGGGCCTTGTGCGAGACCGTGCGCTTGGCCCCGCCAGGCGACGCGCCGCTGGCCGAGTTGGCCGCGTTCGTCGAAGAGGGCCGCGCGGTGGGCCCGAGCGAAACGTGGGACCGGGCCGACGCCGTGCGCACCGCGGCCGAGCAGGAGCTGGAACGGCTTCGCCGCGAGGAAGAGGCCCGCGCCGCCGAGGCCGAGCGCAAGGCCCAGCAGGAGAAGCTGGCGCGGCTGCGCGAGAAGATTGTCGCCGAGGTCGACGCGGCGGCCCGCGAGTCCTTCAACCGGCAGCTCCAACAGCTCGAACACGACTTCAAGCAACGCCTGACCGAGGCGACCGGCGCCGAGTCCGAGGCGCGGAAGACCGCCAAGCGGGCGCAGGCCGAGGCCGAGGCGGCGCGGGCCGCCGAGACCGAGGCCAAGGCCCACGTCGAACGGCTGCAACAGAAGACCGAGCAGCAGCAGGCGAAGCTGGCCGAAGAGCGCAAGGAACGCGAACAGGCCGAGCGCGCGCTGAAGGCCCGCGCCGACGAAGCCACCGCGGCCGACGCGGAAAGCCGGAAGGC
>JAHFDQ010000334.1 GCA_023248915.1 Archangiaceae bacterium
GCGCTCCAGGCGACCGCGGCCAACAGCGCGGCCAGGGCCGCCGCCTTCCCCATCTCGAGCAGCCGCTCTGCGCTGAAGAGCCGCTTCAAGCCCGCGAACGGATTCACCCGCTCGAGCTTCGGCGCGACCAGGCCGACGTTCAATTGAAGCCCGGCCAGACCGGCGCCCGCGACGAGCGCGCCCCCCACTGCGCCGGCCAAGGCCGGCCCGACCGCGCAGGCCACCAACAGGAGGGCGTCCCACAGCGCGGCGCGAGGCGACAGGTCCTGCCGGGCGAGCAGGCGCGAAGTCCAGGCGGCAATCCTCGCCGCGGAACCGGGGGCGGTCGCCACCAGCGCGGCGAGCGCGCCGAACGCCGGCAGCGCCGAGGAGAAGAGCCGGCTGCGGGGAAACTCACCTCGCTTGCGAGCGTCGGCCAGCTTCCGCGCCGACGGCTGTTCCGTCTTCTCGCTCACGGTCCCGTCTCGAGCAGGGCGCGCAGCGTCCCTTCCGAGGCCAGCACTCCGGCGAGGAGCCGGTCGGAGACCAATCCGACCGAGAGCCACAGCACGGCCCCTCCCCCAACGATGCGCAAGGGGGCGCCGAGCTCGGTGAGGGGAAACTGCGGCGCCGCGCGCGACGCCAGGCCCAGGAAGCAGTCGACGGCCATCACCGCCCCGGCCACGGGGGCTCCCACCGCCAGCCCGGTCGCCATCGCGGTGCCGACGAGCGAGGCGATCTGCAGGGCTCCCGCTTCGCTCGGCACGTAGGCCCCCAACCGCACCACGCCGAAGCTGCGCCACAGCGATCCGACGACGATGGGGAAGGCGCCTCCCGCGGCGACCATCGCGACGAGGAGCTGGTAGAGGGCGTCACCCGAGGCGGCCTCGCGGGTGCCGGCGACGGGCAGCGCCGCCTCGGCAGAAGAGCCCCGGAACAGGTCGACCAGCCGCCCGCCGATTCGCGCGGCATCGAAGGGCAGCGAGGCGACCAGCCCCATCGCCAGCCCGAGCGCCAGCTCGCGCACCGCCAACCCGGAGAAGGCCCAGGCGTCTGTCACCGGCGCCACCGGCGCCACGCCCCCGGCCCCGTGCAGGGCGACCGCGAGGCTCAAGGTGACGCCCAGCCGCACCGTCGTCGGGGCCGAGGTTCCCCCGAGCATGGGGCAGAGGAAGGCCACCGGCAGCAGCCGGGCGCCACACAGGGCCACCGCCACCAGGTGGGGGGCCAGCGCCTGTACGGCGTCGCCGAGGCTGGCGGGGCTCAACTTCCGACCTCGGGCAACGCCCGCAGGACTTCGGACGCGAAGCGCGCGAGCTGCGACGCAATCCACGGCCCGGCCACCACCAGCGCCAGCACCGCCGCGCACAGCTTCGGCACCACCGACAGCGTGGATTCCTGAATCTGGGTCGTGGCCTGAAACAGGCTCATGAGAAACCCGACCACCAGGCTGGCGCCGATGGGCGGCAGCGACGCCAGCACCATCAAGAGCAGCGCTTCACGGCCAATCGAGAGGAGCATTTCCTGGGTCATGGGTTCACCGGTACCCGAGGATGAGGCCCCGGGCGAGCAGCCCCCAGCCGTCCACCGCCACGAAGAGCAGCACCTTGAACGGCAGGCTGACCTGGCTCGGTGACAGCGTCTGCATTCCGAGCGCAAGCAGCACGTTGGCCACCACCATGTCCAGCACCAGGAACGGCAGGAAGACGAGGAAGCCAATCTGAAACGCTTCCTTCTGCTCGGTGATGACGAAGGCGGGCACCACGACGGTCAGGTCGGCCTCGCCCACCAGGCTCGCCTCGCAGGGCGGGCGCAGCTCGCGCGCCAGGTCGACGAACCGGGCCCGCTCTTCGGCGCTGCCGTGCTTGACCAGGAAGTCGCGCAAGGGCTGGGTGACCCGGCCCGCGGACGAGAGCAACTGCGAGCTCGACCCGGCTTCCTGGTAGGCGGCCTGGCCGGTCGCGTACATGCGTTCGGCCACCGGCGCCATCACGTGCGCGGTCAAGACAGCCGCGAGCCCGGTCAAGACGATGGTGGGCGGCGCCTGCTGGGTGCCCAGGGCCGAGCGGGCGATGGACAGCACCACGATGATCTTCGAGAAGCTGGTCAGCATCATGATGGCGAACGGCAAGACGGCCATCAGCGCCAGCATGCCCATCATCGACACCGGCGAGGCGTCGAGCCCGGTCGAGGGCACTTCGCGCGCCGCCGAGGCGACCGGAATCAGCGCGAGAACGAGGCAAGCCGCGCGCTTCACGGGCGCACCCCCTTCTGCCCACTGGCGCGGCGCGGCCGGCGCGGTCCCCTTCGGCCCTGGCGGGGCGCGAGCGCCGGTGCGTCGCAGACCTCGGCGTAGCCGTCGCCGTGAACCACCAGGAAGGTGCGCCCGTCGGCCTCGACCAGCGCGACACCGCAGCGCTGGGCCAGCCCTGCCCGAGAGACGACCACCAGGCGAGGCGCCAGCTCGAAGTGGGCGCGGGCCGCGCGGGCCCGGAAGGCCCAGAGGGCAAGCCCGCCCAGGGCCACCGCCGCCAGAACACACCGCGCGGCGGTGACGACGTCGAAGCCGCGCGCGATGGCCGCGGCCGAAAGAAGCGCGAGCAGCAGCGCCGAGGCGATCAGCTTGTTGCGGGGAGACCTGAGGAGTTCCATGGGAGCGCGCCTCAGGGGACGAGGGTGAGAATGCGGGCGCCGACTTCGCCTTCGATCTCGACCAGCTCGGCGCGGGCGACGCCGCGGTCGCCGACGCGCAGCACGACCGACTCGCTCGCGTTGATGTGCAGCGGAATCACCGCGCCGGGCTTCAGCTTGGCCAGCTCGGCCAGCGGCAGGCGAATGCGGGTCAGCTCGACCTCCAAATCGACGGAGAGTGGCGACAAGGAGGCGGGGGAAGAGGCGAGCGGCTGGGTCATGGTCAGCTCCTGGGGGTAGGCGCGGTTCTCGGCGCGGGAAAGCTCGAACCCGCCGTCGCCGAACTGGCCGTGCAGGTCGAAAGTCGCCGCGGCGAGGCGGCCGGGGCCGGTCAGCCTGCCGTCCTGCAGCTTCAGGCCGTCGAACATCACGACGTCACCCGGCGAAAGGCGGTCGAGGTCGGCGGAGTCGAGGCTCGCCCCTCCGGCGAAGGCGCGGGCGACGATGCCGGCCGCGAGCACCTCGGGCTCGAGGGTGGACGATTCTTGCGGCGGGACGTCCTCTATGCCCCGCTGCAGCGCCTGCGCCGGCACCAAGAGGCGCATCAGCCCGGTGGCCTCGCCGAAGGTGGCGGTCACCTCGAAGGCGACGTGGCGCGCGCGGCAGTCGACCCGCTCGAGAATCTCGTTTCGTTCGAGGTGCAGCGACAGCAGCCGGGCGCCGAAGCGCCGGTGGAACGCTTCGTCGCCACGCGAGGCGGCCAGGGCCGTCAGGCACAGGTAGCCGAAGGCCGCCTCTTCGATTCGGGTCAGGCGGCAGGCCGCGACCGCCTTGCCTGGCCCTCCGGAGAAGCGCTCGAGCAGGGCGCACAGGAACGGAAGCTCGACCTCGAGCACGGCCTTGACCCCGAGCGAGGACAGGTCGACCAGCGCGAAGCCCGAACTCCGCGCGAGCGAGCCGACGGGGCTGACCGCCGACTCGAGGGTGCGCGCCCGGAAGGCCACCGCGCACCCCAACTGCGCCGCGAGCGCCGCGCGCATCGCTTCCAGAGCCCGGTTCGCCTGCTCGGCCACCTGCGGCCGGGCCGCGAGGGCGAGGTGGGCGCGCGTAAGCTGGCGGGCGCTGGTTCGCTTCAGACGCTCGACCCTGGCGGTGGCCGAAGCGGTTTGGGTCGGCTGAGTGAACATGGGGGCGCGACTCTTCAAGCCCCCTGCCAGCACCAACCCGCTGGAATCACGGCGGGTTACGAGCGCAAGGCGGCTCCAGCAGTCCCGCCTTCGAAACTCCCGTACTGACGCCGGGACGGTGCTACCGGGTTGCTTCGCGGACCATCCGCTGGGCGAGCGCCGAGACCGCGGGCGAAGGCGGCGCGCCCCGCGCACTGAAGCGGGCCGCGACGTCCGGGAACAGGGTTCGGTGGTACGGCGGCAGCAACGAGAACACCTCGAGCCGCAGCTGTGGGGAGGCTTCGGCCATAAGGGCGTGGAGCCGGTGTTCACTGTCGCCGCGGAGCCCGAACTCGACGGCCAGCCTGGCCTGGCGGGTGGGCGAGTCCCACCCCACGACGCGCCGCGCGTAGGCGCGAGCCCGGACTCGCTCCGGGTCGGCCAGGCCCTCGAGCAGATCGATGGCCGAGTCGCGGTTCATCGAGCAGGCGAAAAGCGCCAGCCGTTCTTGCCAGGCGCAGCGTTCGGCCGCGGGCGCGCTCTTGGCCACCACCGCCGCCGGGTCTCTCGCGACGAGCCGGGTCGGCCGGGCGCGGTCTACCTGGGTCTCGTCGGTCGGCGGGCCCATGGGTTAGGCGACCTTCCTAGCGACGCCCGACGCCACCACCGGACGGGCAGGAACGGCGACCGGCACGGGCGGGCCGCGCAACTCGCCCCGGGCGCGCCGCGCCCGGACGGTCAGGAGCACCAGCGCGACCGCCAGCGCCGAGACGACGAGCCCGAGCCCCGCGACCAGGGCGCGGAGCCGCGAGGCGGGCGAGGCCTCGAGGCTGCGCGGGCGCACGCTTGTCGGCACCTCGCTCACCACCAGCGTGACATTCTCGATGGTGAGTCCCTCGATGCTGCCGGCCATGAGTGCTCTCAGCTCTTCCCGGGTCTGGTTGATGCGTTCGAGCGAACCAGGGCGAACGCGCAGGAAGGCCGAGGCCTTGGCCCCCGCCGGGACGGGCTGGCCCGAGCGAGGGGCCGGCGGCAGAGCCAGGTGCACCCGCGCCGAGACGACTCCGTCCACCGTCTCGAGCGTCTGGGCCAGGTCGCCCGAGAGGCCGAGCGTCTGCCGCGAACGCTCTTCCCCCGGAGTCGGCACCAGGCTGCCGGACCCGAGCACGTCGAGCGACGTCGGCACCTTCGGCCGCGGCAGCCCGAGCTCGGCCAGCACCCGCACCGCGTCCGGAGCCTGCTCGCTGGGAACTTCGAGGCCCCAGGTCGGCTTCTTTCCGGGCTGGAGCGCCTTGTGCGCCTCGAAGCCACGCTCGAGGAGCACCGTCTGCAGCTCGTTGGCCTGCCGTTCGTCGAGCCCCTGTTGAATCTGCGCCTGGCAGGCACAGAGGGCCGCGGCCGTGGCGAGCATCAATGCACGTGAAATGAACAGGGACACGAGTCGCTCCTTGGGGCTCACACCTGCGTCTGGAGAACCTGCTTCACGCCCGACGTCGCCTTCTCGACGACCTTGCCGGCGAGGTCGAGCTGTTGGCTTGCCCGGTAGACGTCGGCCTGCAGCGCGAGCAGCTCGGCGGGGCTGAACGACTTGCCCGACCGGGCCAGGTCGAGCACCTCTTCCATGCGGCGCTGGGCGGCGCCGACCCGGTCGAGCAGTCTCTCGGCGCTCTGCACTCCGCCAGCCGAAATGGGCTCTGCGCGCCCAACTGAGTTGCTCCCCGGCCCGACCCGGCCGACCGCGCGCGCGCACTCGGGGTTCGGCTGAATGCCGCCCGCCTGCGGTGCCCTGAGCGACGACTCGCCCGGCGGTAATTGGCGGGCCGCCTCGAGCACCTTCCCGAACTTCTGTTTGCCGACTTCCGCCGCCCCGCCGGTGCTGGCGGCGGCGGCGCTCGCGATGGCGCTGAGTGTCATGGCCGCCCCCTACCGAACGTTGTTGATGGCGGCCTTCGCCGAGTCGTGCCGGACCTTGAGGATGTTCGAGACGGCGTTGTACTCGCGGCTCTCGCGCTGCATCGCCATCTGCAGGTTCAGGTACTCCATCGACTGCTGGCGCTCGGTTGCGATCGAGTCCCACGGATTGCCGCCGACCGAGCCGGGCACGGTGCTCTGCGGAGCGACTGATCCCACCGACATCACCTGGGGCGAACCGACCGACGTCGTCCCCGAGGCGACCGCCCCGACGACGGCGCTGATGCCCGAGACCGCCGCCGAGAGGACGGGGCTGCCCTGGGTGATGCCGCTGGCGAGCGCGCCACCGACGCTCAAGGCGTTCGCCACGGTGCCGGCCAGCACGTCGCCGAACGCGGCCTTGGGCGTCTGGCGGCCGACCGTCTGGGTCATCGAGGTCTGCGAGATGCGGTTCTGCGAGTCCATGCGTGCCTCCGGTTGAATTCCGGAGGGCGCTCTCTTCACCGGGCGTGCCGACGCCCGCGCTTCGGAATTCCGGCCGGTTGGGCTTACCCGCCATCTCGCCGTGGGCCGGGCAGAATCCCGCGCCGCGGACGGTCAGGGCAGCTTGCGCACCAGGTCGCCGTCGGTGCGGGGCTGCACCTTCCAGTGGTCGAAGCTGAAGGTGAGCGGCCCGGTGATGCACTGGAAGCGGTGGCCCAGCTTCGGCCGGTACGCGAAGTCGAACGCGTTGTGGACGAAGCAGGAGTCCTGGCCCGACCCTCCGGAGGTCTGCACCAGGAAGTTGTAGAAGTACTTCGGAGCGTCGGGGTTGACGTTCACCACCTCGACGTCCTTCAGTTGCACCAGGGTTCCCTCGAGGCGCCGGTCGTTCTCGGGCTTGGGCGAGACGCCCTCTCCGATTTCGGCTCCGGTGACGACGACCGGCGGCGGCACCGGCGCCGTGCCCAGGCGCACGACTTCGGTGACGTTGATTTCCGCGATGGGGTTGCCGGCGCAGCTGATGCAGAATTCGCTGTACCGGCCGCGCACCGATAAGGCCTCGCCCACGGCCAGGTCGCCCGGCAAGAGCCCCGCGTCGGGGCAGTCGGGGCCGTGCATCACCCCGCCGTCGACGTCGAACGGGTAGTCCACCAGGCCGATGCCGCTCGAGGGGCCTCCGCCCAGCTCTTCCACCCAGGCGCCGAAGGTGCAGGTGCCTCCGTCGAAGCCCGAGATGAGCGCTCTGGGGGTTGTCGCCACAACTCCATAGAGAAGGACATTGGACGGGTTGGCCGGCTTGTCGCCCGCGTCGAGGTCTTGAATCTGCTGAATGGTGATGGCGCCGTCGGGCTTGCCGCCGTCGGCGTCGAAGGTGAACGGGCCCGG
>JAHFDQ010000335.1 GCA_023248915.1 Archangiaceae bacterium
CCGAACTTGGTCTCGACCGGCGCGGACACCTCGCCCGGCTTCAGCGAGAACGCCGCCTGGGCGAACTCGGGCACCCACGCGCTCCGCTCGTTGAAGCCCAGGTCGCCGCCGCTCTCCTTGCTGCCGGTGTCCTCGGAGAACTGCTTGGCCAGGTCGGCGAAGTCCTTGCCGGCGGCCAGCTCTTTCTTCAGGCCCTCGATCTTCTTCTTGGCCTCGTCCTTCTTGTCCTGGGGCGCCTCGGTGGCGGCCTTGATCAAGATGTGGCGCGCCTTGACCCGTTCGGGCTGCTGGTAGAGGAAGTGATTGGCGGCGTAGTAGTCGGCGATCTCCTTCTCGTGCGTCTTCTGGAACGCCGCCAGCTCTTCCGGCTTCGCCGCCTGCACCTTGTCGGCGTACATCGTCGGCTGGAAGCGCACGAAGGTGGCCTGGGCCTTGTTGCCTTCCTTGAAGAACTTCGCCTTCACCTCGTCGTCGGACACCACCGCCGCCGCCTCGACCAGGTCGAGCAGCTTCTGGGCCGAGAGCCTGCGCCTCAGGTCGGCCTCGTACTCGACGTCGGTGCGCCGGTAGTAGTCGCGCAGCACCTCGCGGTAGCGCTCGCCGTCGAACTTGCCTTCCTTCTGGAAGTCGGAATTCTTGCGGATGAGGTCGCGCAATTCGAGGTCCGAGGGCAAGAGCCCTTCCTTCTCGGCGGCCTGGGCGAGCAATTCGGTGTTCACCAGGCGGTCGAGCACCTGCTTCGGGATGCCCATCTGGCGCGCCAGCGACTCGGGAATGGGGTTGCCCTGTTCGCGCAGGTAGGCCAGTTGGTTGGCGTACTCGCGGCGGAAGTCCTGGAGCGGAATTTCCTGGCCGTTCACCGTCGCGGCGGCTTCCGTCGCCACCCGGGTGAAGGGCTTGTCGCAGCCGCGCGACCCCGGCCCCCACTGCAGGGCGAACAGGACGGCGATGCCGACGATGAAGAGGTACGACAGGAGGCGGCGAGGGTCTAAATGCTCGTTCATGGTGGCCCGAATCGGACCTGGAACGTGCGCCGGCCCGCGCAGGCGCGGAAACGGAACTCCTCGCGGTCCGTGAGGAACCTTGACTCTGTAGGATCGGGGGCCTGAAAATGCAAGCAGTTTGGCGGCGTTAGGAGTTCTCTGGAGTGCTGGCCCTTCTCAAGCGACAACGTGAGCTGATCGTGGTGGCCGCGCTGTTGCTGTACCCGTTCGTGACGTACCTGACCCACGGGCACCGGGGCCGCGAGATCAACCTGGTCGATCGCGTGGTGCTGGGGGTGACGTCGCCGGTGGCGCGCGCGCTGGTGTGGACCTGCGACGGCATCGGCGACACCGTGTCGAGCTACGGCGCGCTGCGCGGAGTTCGGGCGAAGAACCTCGAGCTTTCCACCGAGAACAGCCAACTGCGCGCCGAGGTCAACTCGCTGCGCGAACAGTCGGCCGAAAACGAGCGGCTGCGCAAAGCAGTCGGGTACGTCGAGGCGACGGCCGAGAAGGAGATCGCCGCGCGCATCATCGGCATCAACCCGGTGGCCAGCTTTCTGTCGCTGCGGCTGAACCGGGGCGAGAGCGACGGGGTGCGCGCGGGCATGCCGGTGGTGACCGCCGACGGCGTGGTCGGCCGGGTCAAGCGCGCCACCGGCGGAGCTTCCGACGTCGAGCTCATCACCGACCAGGCCAGCAAGGTGGCCGTGCTGGTGCAGCGGTCGCGGGTGCGCGCGACGGCGGCGGGGCGGGGCGGGGGCCACCCGCTGGCGCTCGAGAACGCGGTGCGCACCGACGACGTCGAAGAGGGCGATCAGATGATCACCTCGGGCACCGATGGCGTCTTCCCGAAGGGCCTGGTGGTCGGCCGGGTGACGGCGGTGCAGCGCAAGCAGTCGGGCATGCTGCTGTCGGCCGGAATTCTGCCGGCGGTAGACTCGACGCGCATCGAGGAGGTGCTGGTGGTGCCGGCCCTCGTACCGTTCGGCCCGGCGCCGCCGCCGCCTTCCGCGCGCGCGGCCGAGAGGAAGCGATGAGGTTTCTGCTCACCGTGGCGCTGGCGCTGGGGCTGCTCACCGTCGAGTCGGTGGTGGTGAAGTACCTGGGGTTGAGCCTCGTGCGCATCGACGTCACCGTGGTGCTGGTGGTGTTCCTGGCGCTCCGGTCGGGAATGCTCGAGGGGGCGGTCTCGGCCTTCTCGGTGGGCTACCTGCTCGACGTGATGAGCGGCCACCCCACCGGGCTGTACCCGTTCCTGGCGGTGCTGGTCTTCCTGGTGGTTCGGCTGGGCGGGGCGGTGGTCGACGCCCGCTCGCCGGTGGCGTTCATGGCCTTCACCGCCGCCGCCGAGCTGGGCCACGGCCTGTTGGCGGCGTTCTTCAACTGGATGACGTCGAAGGAAGGCCAGGTGCCGGCGTCGTTGTCGGTGCTGCCGCTGCAGGTACTTCTGACGGTGATCGCCGCGGTCGCGCTGTGGCCGCTGCTCAAGCGTTTCGAGGCGCCCCAGGAAAGGGCGCAGCCCAGCCTGCTCCGGTAGCCCATGACGCTTCGGCCCACCAGCCCCGGGCGAGATCTCAAGGTCCGCTACCTCTACCTCGGCGGCGCCATGCTCGCCGGGCTGGTGGTGCTGGCGGTCAACCTGTACCGGCTGCAGATCATCCAGGGCGACGAGTACCTGGCGAAGTCGCAGGAAAACTTCATCAAGCCGATTCGGGTGCGCGCCGACCGGGGGATGATCAAGGACCGGCGCGGCGAGATTCTGGCCGACAGCCGGCCCTCGTTCGACGCCTTCGTCACCCCGGCCTTCTGCCAGCGCTGCGTGGCCGAGGTGCTGCCCCGGCTCGCCACCTACCTGCAGTGGGACGAGGTGCAGCAGGCCCGCATCGAAGCGCAGGTGAAGGGGACGCGGGGTCCGGCGCGGTTTCAGCCGATCTCGGTGCGCGTCGACCTGACCCGCGACGAGCTCGACGTGCTGAACGCCCACCCCGACGAACTGCCAGGGGTGGACCTGGTGCCGGTGCCGCACCGCAACTACCGGTCGGGCGCCCAGTTGGCGCACGTGCTCGGCTATATGAACGAGGTCACCCAGGACGAGCTCGACTCGCTGAACTCGAAGGGCGGGGGTTACGCGCTCGGCGACTACGCGGGCCGCCGCGGCATCGAGCGGTACTTCGAGTCGCGGCTGCGCGGTCAGGACGGGCTGCGCAAGGAAGTGGTGAACGCGCGCGGCGAGTCGATGCGCGACGACCAGGGGCTGATCGGCGGCAGCGACGAGGTGCCCCCGAAGCCCGGCAAGAACGTGGTGCTGTCGATCGACTCGCGCCTGCAGGCCGAGGCCGAGCGCGTCTTCCCCGGCGTGGCCGGGACGGTGGTGGCGCTCGACGTCCGCACCGGCTTCATTCTCGCCATGATGTCGCGGCCGTCGTTCGACCCGAACGTCCTCACCGGCCGGGTCAGCGCGGCCCAGATGACGGCGATGGCCAAAGATCCTCTCCAGCCGATGATGTTCCGGTCGGTGGCGATGCACTACAGCCCCGGCTCGACCTTCAAGCCCATCACCATGCTGGCGGCGCTGAAGTCGGGGCAGTTCAACGCCCACAGCTTCGTCAACTGCACCGGCGGGTACCGGCTGGGTTCGCGGGTCTGGCGCTGCTGGGCCGACCGCGGTCACGGAATTCGCGACTCCCGGCAGGCGCTGCAGAGCTCGTGCGACACTTTTTTCTACCACGTGGGCGATGTCCTCGGCCTCGACCCGATCGCCGAGATGGGGAAGGCGCTCGGGCTGGGTTCGCCGACCGGCATCGGCGTGGTGGGCGAGGTGCCGGGCATCATGCCCGACGTCGCCTACCACGACCGGGCGACGCCGGGCGGGTACCAGAAGGGCATGGCGCTCAACAGCGCCATCGGCCAGGGCGACGACAACGTCACCCCGCTGCAACTGACGCTCGCCTACGCGGCCATCGCCAACGGCGGCACCCTGTACCAGCCGCAGTTGGTGCGCCGCATCGAGTCGGTGGACGGCAAGGTGCTCGAGGAGTTTCAGCCCAAGGTGACCCGGCAAATTCCCATCGCCGCCGAACACCGCGCCCTGGTCGTCGACGCGCTCACCGCGGTGGTGAACGAGGCGGGGGGGACGGCGACGCGGGTGCGGTTGAAGGACATTCTGCTGGCGGGCAAGACGGGCACCGCCCAGGTGCAGCGGATTGGCGCGGTGCGCGAGAAGAAGGAAGACATGGACTACTTCGAGAGGGACCATGCCTGGTTCGCGGCGTTTGCTCCGGCCGATGATCCCGAGATCGCGGTGGTGGTGCTGAACGAGCACGCGGGCCACGGCGGCGTCGAGTCGGCGCCCACCGCGGCGGCGGTGGTGCAGAAGTACTTCGACCTCAAGAAGGCCGACGCCAGCGCTTCGGTGGTGCCGGCGGTCCGACCGCCTCCCCCGGTCGAGGGGCCGCCGGAAAAGCCCACCGAGAAGCTGCCCGCTCCGGGGGACGACGCGAAGCGGAAGCTCGCCGCGGGCCAGCCTCCCCCCGACCCGGGCGAGGTGCGGTAGTGGAGATTGGAATTCAGAAGCGGATGCTGCCCCACGTCCCCTGGGCGCTCTTGTTCGCCTGCCTGACGGTCGCTTCCATCGGCATCTGGAACTTGGCGTCGGCGTCGCGCCCGCCGCACAGCCCGGTGTGGACCAGCCAGTTGGTGTACCTGGGAGTCGGGCTGGCCGCGATGACGGCGGTGGCGCTGGTCGATTACCGGTTCATCCAGCGGGCGGCGGTGCCAATCTATCTGATCAACATCGCGCTGTTGCTGGCGCTGAAGGTGATGGGCCACCGCGCCAAGGGCGCCGAGAGCTGGCTGGTGATCGGCCCATTCCGCATGCAGCCCGCCGAGTTCATGAAGCTGGGCATGATCTTGATGCTGGCGAAGTTTTTTCACGACGACTACCGGCCCAACGTGACCGGTTACGGCTTCCTGCGGCTGATTCCGCCCACGCTCCTGGCCATCGTCCCCATCGTCATCGTGCTGATCGAGCCCGAGCTGGGCACGTCCCTGATGATGCTGTTCACCGCGGCGACGATGCTGGTGTTCGCTCGGGTGCGCTGGTGGGTGGTGGCGGTCATCGGCGTCGGGGCCCTGGTCGCGGCGTTGGTCATCTGGAACGACTGGGTGCGCGAGCAGTCCGAACCGCGCGCGACCGTGGTTCGGCACTTCATGAAGAAGCACCAGGAAGACCGGATTTCGGCCTGGCTCGACCCGACCGCGGACTTGAGGGGAAAGAATTACCACTCGATCCAGTCGAAGATCGCCGTCGGCTCGGGCGGGCTGTCGGGGAAGGGGTGGATGAAGGGCACCCAGACCGGCCTGTTCTTCCTGCCCGAACAGCACACCGACTTCATCTTCTCGGTGTGGGCCGAAGAGCACGGCTTCACCGCGTGCCTGCTGTTGCTCGTGCTCTACGGCGCGGTGTTCCTGACGTCGCTGGGAGTGGCGTTCAACGCCCGGGACCGGTTCGGCGCCTTCGTCGCCGCCGGCGTGGCGGCGATGATCTTCTGGCAGGTGTTCGAGAACATCGGAATGGTGACGGGACTGTTGCCGGTGACCGGCATCACCTTGCCCCTAATGAGCTACGGCGGCAGCTCGATGGTGAGCGTCTTCCTCGGCATCGGGCTGCTGGTGAACATCAGCATGCGGCGGCACATCTTCTGATATCTCCCCTGCCTTCGAGGGGAGCCGAAGATGCCGAAGAGGACCGAGCAAAGGCCCAAGCCGACCGCCGCCGGCGCGCCCGAGCTCGAGGGCGACCACGGAGGCCCCGAGCACCGGCACTTCCCCCGCGCCCGGGTCTCGGTGCCGTTCTCGGTCTGGATTGGAGAGGCGAGCGACCGGCGGTTCTCCGCCAAGCTCGACTCGGTGAACCTGTCGGTGAGCGGGGCGCTCTTGTCGAGCACGTTCTTCCTGCCGGTGGAGACCATGCTGAGGCTGTCGTTCGAATTGCCCGGCGGAGAGGTGCCGGTGCAGGCCCGCGCCGAGATTACCCGCGAAGAACGCCCCGACTCGCAGGGCAGGGGCCGCAGCGGCTTCGCCGTGCAGTTCGTCGAGTTCTTCGACCAGACCGAGGTGACGCTCGCCAAGCTGTTCCTCGGACATCAGTTGCGGGGCTTCGCAGAGCCGTACCTGGCGTCGAAGCGCGCCCGGTCGTTCACCAATGAGCTGGATAGGGTGGTCGACGCGCTGGCGGCGTTCGAGCTGAAGCGGGTGACCGAGCCCGAGGCGGGTTGGGGGCTGAAGCAGGGGCCTGCCTGAGGTAGCGGCGCTGGGGATCGCCCTGTGGCAGGTAGGGAGAAGGGGGCTTTCCCTCCAGAGCCGCCCGGCACGACCCACCGGCATCCTCGAGCTTCCGGCGCTCGCGGGCGTCAGGGGTCGTCCCGGCGGAGCGGTCGAGTACCGGCGGTGAGGGTACCCGTTTGAAACGAAGAGATTCCGTCGATTCGGCGCCCGTTTCAGGCACCAAAGCTCCGTCAAGTCGCGGGGTTGCAAACAGCGTTTTGGCAGAATTTCTTCGTTTCAGTGGGGACCTTGAAACGAAGTCAGGTTGGCGCATCGATGCGGTGCCGCGCACGGGAATACTTGCCTAGATCGAATCCGCCGGCGGGCCCTGGGCGGGCTCAGCCCTTCGCGAGTCGGAGCCGCCGTTCGGCCTGGTAGTGCGCCGGGCACAGCCCCTTCGAGCGCGCCTGGCGAATGCAGCCTTCGACGGTGCAGCGCTTCTCCGGAGCGACTGTTCCGGGCAGCACCAGCTTCGGCGGGCGACCTCTTCGCCTCGGCGTCGGCCACAGGCCCCCGGCTGCCAGGCCGGCCGACAAGCCCCTCGCCAGCCCGCGCCCCAGTGCTTCGCCGGCCGCGTCGGCCCAGGCGAGCAGGCTCTCTGGCGCCAGCGCCGCCGGGGCTGGCTTGGTCTTCGGACGAGCCATCGGCCCCTAGACGACCTTCCTCAGCGCCTCTTCCAGCTTGGCGCGGGGCACCGCTCCGACGATCTGCTCGACCACCTGCCCGCCCTTGAAGATGA
>JAHFDQ010000336.1 GCA_023248915.1 Archangiaceae bacterium
GCGCCCTTCTCGTGGCCGAACAGCTCGGACAGCAAGAGCTCGTCGACGAAGGCCGCGCAGTTGACCCGGACCAGCGGCATGCCTTTCCGGGGCGACAGGTCGTGAATCGCCTCGGCCAAGAGCTCTTTCCCGGTGCCGCTCTCGCCGCGCACCAGCACCGTCGCGCTCGAGCGGGCGATGGGTTCGACCTGCCGCACGATGCGCGACAGAGCCGGCGAGCTGCCTACCAGGCCGCGCGAGCCCCCGCCCGAAGCCGAAAACACCGCGGCCAGCTTCGGCAGCCGCAGCCCCGGCTCGACCGCCGCCAGCACCTGCGAGCGCCGGGTGACCCGGAGGAACGCCGCGCGCCGCGCCGGCGGCACCCGGGCCGTGACTTCGTCGAGCAGCCGCGCCGCGCGCGCCGTCTCAGCCTGCGCTCCGGCCGCGTCACCCGCCGCCGCCCTGAGGCGCCCCATCAGGAAATAGACCCGGTACGGCCCCTCGAGGTCAGGCTGCGACAAGAGCGCCTCTCTGGCGCGCGCCGCCGCGCGTCCGGCACCCAACAGGTCGCCCAGCGCCAGGCACAGCTCGGCCCGGCAGAGCTCGACCTCGACCGCGGCGGCCGGCATCGCAGCGCTGCCCTTGTCCACCACCCGCCGCGCCAGCTCGGCGGCGGCCTGCACCCGCTCGCCCGAGACCAGGTGGGCGCGGGCCTTCTGCGCCGCGGCCAGCGCGGCGTAACCCTCGTTGCCGACCTCTTCGAAGCGCACCCGCGCCTCGTCGAAGTCGCGCCCCGCGTCGAGCAGGTCGCCCCGGTCGGACAAGACAGCGCCCCGCGACAACAGCGCCGAGGCCTGTAGGTACCGCTCGCCCAGCTCGTTCGCCAGCCGCAGCCCGTGGTCCGCGAGCTCGAGCGCCCGGTCCAGGTCGCCCAGGAAGTGGCACAGCCGCGAGAAGTTCGACGCGACGTGCGACACCTCGCGCGCGGCCGACAGGCGCGAGAAGGCCTGCAGCGCCCGCGAGAGGTGGTCGAGCGCCAGCTCGAAGTCGCCGCTGTCGGCGTAGATGGACCCCAGGTTGGCGAGCGACTGCGCTTCGGCCGGCCGGTGGCCCGCCGCGCCCGCCTGGTACAGGCCGACGGCCCGCTCGATGTCTCCGCGCTTCTGCGCCACCACGCCCTGGTTGAGCCGGGCAATCGCCGCCAACCGCGGCAGGCCGGCGCGCTGGGCGTCGTCGAAGTTTCGCGAGAACGCCTGCTCGGCGAGATCGAGATCGCCCACCACCAACCAGGCCTTGCCCACGACATTGCGCAGCGCGATGGCCGCCTCGGGCGCCGCCAGCAGCCCGGGCAGGGCAGCCTCGCCCAGGGCGGCCGCCTCGCGGGCCGCACCCTTCAACAGCTTCAGCTCGGCGAAGCTCGCCGCCGCACTCGGCCGAGTGGCCTCGTTCGAAAGGGCCGGGGCCAACGCCCGAGCCGCGAGGCCCAGCCGCCCGAGCCGAATCAGCAACCGCGCCACCCGGTTCGCCAAGTCGGCGGTGGCCGTGGCGTCGGGACGGACGTCTCGCCGCGACGCCAACAAGGCCCGCAGAGATCTCTTGAAGTCGCCCTGCGCCGAGTACACCTCTGCCAGCGAAAGGCGCGCCCGCGCCCGGTCCGTCGGTTCGAGGTGAGGCAGCGCCCGCTCGAACAGGTCGGCCGCTTCTTCGAAGGCGCCCTGCCCGGCCAGGCCGTCGGCGGCCGAGACCGCGGCGGCGGCACCCTCGCCCCCGGGGTCGACCTCGAGCAAGAGCCGCGCGGCCACCGCCAGATCGCCTCGCGCAAGCAATTCGGCACCCACCGTGCGCTGCAGCACCGAGAGGCGCCCTCCCAGCGCCTCGCGCAGCGCCTGCTTCTCGGCCTCGCGCGCCAGCCGGTAGACCGCCTGCCCCGAGCTCACCTTCACCGAAACCAGGTGGGCCCTGAGCAGCGCGTCCAGGTCGGCCGCCACTCCCGCGCGCACGCCTCCAAGCCGAACCACCGCGCCCTCGAGCCGGTCGTGCGCGAGCGCACCCGGCGCCGCGGCCAGGACCTCGAGCAGCGCTCGCCGCTCGGGGGAGAGCCTGTCCACCCGCCTGACGAACAGCTCGACGGGCTTGCCCGCAGGCTGCGACAAGAGCTGCCCCAGCGCGTCGGGGTTGCCGCCCGTCTCTTCGAGCAACCGGCGCGCGACCTCGTCTCGGGCGAGATAGGCGCGAATTCCCTCGGCGTCGAGGCCGGCGAGCGGAAGAGATCTCGCCGGCACCTTCGAGAGCACCTCGGCCAGCGCCAATGGCATCTCGGGCCCGTCGCGCAGCGAGGCCACCACCAGGCCGCCGCCCCTGGCTTCGGGCGACGAGAGCACCGCCGCCAGGTACCGGAAGAGCTCGAGCGACGCGCGGTCGGCCGCGTCGAGGTCGGGCAGCAGCACCACCGGGCACGACCGCCCCGCCAAGAGCACCACCTCGGCGGCCGCGTCGTACAGCGCCGTCCGGCCATCTTCCGACACGCCGACCACGCCCGGGCGAAGCAGGGGGCTCAGGTTGCGGCTGAGCGCCGTCAGCCGGTCGGTCGGGACTCCCGCGTGGGTCAGGTGCTCGACCAGCGCCTCGACCAACGGAGCGAACAGCCCGAACGGGCGCTGGGTGTCGCGGGAAGACTCGCCCTCGAAGACCGCCGTTCCCCGCGCCGTCGCCGCCCGCCGCAACAGCTCGAACAGGTGGCTCTTGCCGACGCCGGCCGGCCCCCGCACGAACACAAACCGGAAACGACCCGACGCGCGCGCTTCCGACAGCTCGTGGACCAGCGCCGCCAACTCGACGTCGCGCCCCGAAGCCCCGGCGGGTTCTCTCCACAGCGACAGGACTTCGCTCGCCATCACTGCTCCTAGCACCCGCGTGGCCACGCCTTTCCCGACGTTCGGCCAAAGACGGAACTCTAACGCGCCGCTCCGAGCAACCACCATGCCACCCGGCGACCGGGCAGCCGGCTCGAAAACCGGAGTCCGTTCGGCCGCTTGAGCTGCAAGCCGGCCTTACGAAGTGCGCGCGCGGGCGTGCCGTGACAGGCCTGGCACGAAGGACCGGCGACTGACCTGAATTCGGTCAGCCGGCCAAGCTCACTCCTTGATGGGAGTCGCCTTCAGCGAAGCCTTGCCGTCCTTGACGTAGACCTGGAAGCGGACGGTGCGGCACGCGTGCTTGGCCACCAACTGGTCTCGGCTCTTCTTCAGCTTCACCAGGAACTTGTCGTAGGTGAGCCCGTCGGCCGGTTCGCCGCAGCGCTCGCGGGTGGTGACAAACTCCCGGTACACCTCTTGGAAGTGCTGTTCCTCGGTGTTGACCACCGACGACGCGGACGCCACCGACGGCACCCGGGGCATCGGCACGGCCACGCGCGACGGAGCGGGCATCGGAATGGCCGGCAAGTCCTTCGTCGGGCGGAGCGACGCCTGGAGCAGTTCCTGGGGAATGGTGGCCACCCGGGTGGCGTCGGGGTTGAAATCGGCCGGGGCCTCGAACTCGTGCGGCGGGGCGGCAGGAGCCGGGGCCGGGGCCGGCGCGGCCTTGGCCTTCGACTCGGCGACCGCGGGCTTCGGCTTGGTCTCGGGCGCGGGGGCGAACGCGGCGTCGAACTCGTCGGGCAGCGACGCAGCCGGTATCGACGCGGTAACCCCCGTCGGCTTGGCGGCGGCGGCGGGAATCGGAACCGTCGGCGAAGAGATGGGCGGCGGAGGCGGGGGCATCGCCTGCGCGGCCCCCTTCCCGGACGCCGGGCCGAAGTGAAAGTCGTCGGGGTGCGCCTCGGGGGCCGGCGGCAGGTCGGCCATCTTGAGGGGGGCGCCCGCTCCGAAGTCTTTCGCCCGGGTGACGGGGCTCATGAACGCGGGCTGAACCTTGAACTCGGAAGCCTTGGCCCCCTCGGGGGCGCCCCCGATGATGAGGGTGAAGGCCGCGGCCAGGAAGAGGAGGCCCATCAGCGCCAGGACCGCTGACTTCTGGTAGTCGGCCAAGGTCTGCATGACGGGGGCGAGGCTGGCCGAGACCGCCACGCTGTAGGGCGAGTCGGCCAGCGCCTGGTTGAGCCCGACCGACAGGGGCGCGTTGCCCCCGAAGGTGTCTCCAGAGGTCGCCATCGGCAAGGTGAACGGGCCGGCCGAGTCTAGGCTGCCGCGCGCCATCACCGCCGTCGAGCCGACCTTCACCGCCTTGTCGACCTTCCCCGCGTTCGCCTTGTCGGCACCGCCGGCCTGAACCTGCTTGCCGTCGCGCGTGATGGCGACCGAGGCCAGCCTGAGGTCGGTAGCGACGTCGTCGGCGACGCCCTCTGGCAACGCCGGAGCGCCGACCACCACCGACCCGAGCACCTTGACTTCCGCCTTGTCGGGCACCACGACCGGCACAGAGAAGAACAGGTAGCTCGTCCCGAAGGCTGCAACGTCGGCGCCGTCCGCACCCGCGGAAGTCAACTTGGCGAGATCGAGCACGTCGCTCGTGGCGCTCGGAGCGTCGCCGCCGCGAACCCACAACGTGCCGGCCTCATTCGCCAGCCCCACCACCAGCGTCGCCTTCAGCCCCTCGGGAGCGGCGTCGAGCACCGCGGCCTTGAGCACCGCGAGCTTCTCGGGCGAGGGCGGCTCGACCTTCTGCTGCCCGGCGGGTGGGACCTTGCCCTTCTCGGCCACGGCCTCGGACCTGACGGCCGCCAGCGCGGCGGCCGAACCGGCCACCTTCAGGATTGCCCGGCGGAGCTCGCCGACGCGGGAATCGAGGCGCGCGGCGACCGCGCCCGGCGCCGCCGCTGCCTGCTTCGTCGCCTGCTCGACGGCACGGGCCGAGAGGGCCGGCGCCAGAAACGTGAGGTTCGCGAGCCAGAGGCACAAGGCCACGAGCGCGAATACCAGGAACTTTACTCGGGTCATCGCCATCCTTTGGGCGGCCGGGCGCCGCGCGCGACGGCACGTAGAACGATCGCGAGCTTATAGCGTTTGCGCGCCGCGTCCATCAAGAATCCCGGCGCGGTGGCGCGTGCTATGTTGAATGCGCACTTTTCGCGGGAGGGCCGGCGATGAAGTACTGCACCGCTTGCAGCGCGGAATACGAGGACGCCGTCAGCCGGTGCGCCGACTGCGGAGGGACCGACCTGGTGAGCGCCGACGAGATGCACCGCCGGGGCTTGAGGTTGGACGACGACATGGACACCCGCCGCTTCGCGCGCGCGGCGACCGCCGACGACCCGCTCACCTCGGACCGTTTCGTCGAGGTGCTCGAGGCCGCCGAGATTCCGGTGTTCGCCAGGGCCCGGAGCGACGGGCCGATTGAACCGGCGACGTCCGGCGTCGGCTGGTGGGAAATCCTCGTGCCCGAGGACCAGGTGGCGAAGGCGGCCGCGTTAATCGCCGACGCGCGCGCGAAGATTGAGGCTTCGTCCGAGGAAGCCGAGAAGGCGGCCACCGACGAAGAGGCCGCCGGCGAAGCCCAGGCCCGCGAGCCCTGACCGCCGTTCTACTCCGCGGGCGCCTTGGCCTCGTAGAAGGCCAACCCGCTCACCGTCCACTTGGCGTAGCCCAGGTTCCTCGACAGGAAGGCTTCCAGGTCCTCGTCGGTCACCCGGCCGAAGGTGCGCGACGCGTGCCGGAGCAGCGGCCGCTTCCCCTGCACCAGGAAGCCCAGGTGGCTGACCCGGGTGACGAGCTGGGGCCGGTCGGCGCGCACCACTACCACCAGCGTGCCGGTCGGGGCCTTTCGCGCCGCCTCGAGCGCCTGGCCGATGGGCACGATGGGGAACGGGAAGGTCCCCGCGAGGTGCCTGGCTTCGGGCAGCTCGAGCGCCAGGCCGGCCGTGCCCGCCCACGACTTTGCGGTCAGAGTCTTCTCGGTCAACACCACCGCCGCGCCGCCGAGCTCACGGGTGCGGTCGCGCAGGAAGCCCTTGACGACGTTGTTGGGCAGCCACTGGGCTTCCATCAGGTGGTTGCGGTCGTCGTAGGTCTGTTCCTTCGCGTAGCGCACCCTCTGCAAGAGCGGCTCGACGTCGGCGGGGCTCTTGGCCAGCGCCATCGCAAGGGTAGTCTCGACGAAGGTGAGGCAGTCCACCGCGTCGAAGCGGATGCGCGGGTCGGCGTCTTTGCCCTGCCCTTCGCCGAGCGGCGAGGCCTGGTACGGCGTGCCGACGAAGCCGGCCGACAGGGCCACGAGCCGTTCGGGCATGGGCAGCCGCCGGGCCTCGGCGACGGCGGCGTCGCGGGCCGCCGGGCTGAGCGCCGCCCATTCCGGGCTCGCGGCCGCGAGCGCGAACCAGAGCGCGTGGGCCGGGCCGATCATCGGACCCCCGCCTTGGCGAGAATGGCCCGGCGCTGGTCGTCCGCCAGGCGGAGCGTTTCCAGTTCCTGCTCGAAAACGAGCTTGGCCTCGCCCTGGGCGCGGTGAGAAGCCAGGACCAGCCACTCGATTCCCGAAGCCAGGCCGCCCTGGTAGAGGATTCTCGCGGCGGCCGCCGCCACCCGGGGGTCGCCGTCTTCCAAGAGCGGCGTCAGGGCCGGCGCGGCCTCGCGAGCGCGGGCTCCCTCGTACAGGTCGAGCCCCTGGCGGCGCTCCAGCCGGTCCTTCGAGGCGAGCAGCGCCTGGGCGAAGGCCTTGCCCTTCGGGGTTCCCAACAGGCAGAGCGCGCGGGCCGCGGCGAAGCGCGTGCTCTCGGACGAGTGCGAAAGGAAAGGCTCGACGGCCTTGGCCGAGCCCTTGTCGCCGCTCTGGCCGACCGCCACCAGCATCGCGGCCCGGGCCTCGGGTTCAACTTCGGCCCGCGCCGCGCGCACCAACGCCGGCCCCGCCCGGGGTTCGCCCGCCGCGCCCAGCGCCTTCGCCGCCTCGGTGCGCACGCCGACCGTCTTGTCGTCGAGCAGCGCCGCCAGCGGCCCGACCGCGCGGCTCTTGATTCGCCTGAGCCCTTCGGCCGCGGCCATTCGGGTGGCGCCGTCTTCGTCCTTGAGCGCCGCAACCAGCGTCACTTCCGCGGCCGGGCATTCCAAGAGCGCCAGAGCCTGCACCA
>JAHFDQ010000051.1:0-10357 GCA_023248915.1 Archangiaceae bacterium
GCCGGGGTAGACGGGCAGCGCGCCCTCGGCGCTCGCGGGCGCCGAGGCGAACAGCAGAACGGTAGCGAACCCTCGGCGCATTCAGGACCTCTGGCAGTCGACCTTCAGGTCGTTGTGGTCGCCGACCGACGACGCCGGAGCCCCCGCCTCGGTCGGGTCGTCGGCCATCGGCTGCTGGCACCCCATGAAGTACGGCCCGCGCGCCCGGAACATCTTGACGTATTGAGACGACTCGTAGGCCGCCTGGTCGCGAAACGGAGCGGTGTCGAAGCAGGCCCGCCGCGAATGATCGAGCGTGGCGAACTTGCGGAGGTTGTTCAGCCCGTCCTGCGCGGGGTGGCCGGGGTCGCCCTGGCCGCCGGCCGTCGTGCAGCCCCTGAGCGCCCGGTTCTCCGGCTCGAGCCCGTAGTTGTGCGACACCACGAAGGCGCCGAAAGGGTCTGGAGCGCCGACGCCGAGCACCGAGCGCAGCGACTCGACGCCCGGCACCGACGCCCACGTCCTGTCAATCCCCAGAAACACCATCCGGTCGACCTGGCGGTGCAGGCCGTGCTCGCTGCCGCCCCGGTGCTGCCCTGCCCGGAACTTCCCCATCTGCGCGTCGGCGCCGTCGGGTAGGTCCCAACCGGAAGCCACCAGGGTGAACCGGTTCTTGAGCGACAGCGAGCTCAAATCGCGGCCCCCCCAGAGGTCGACTCCGAAGAAGCCGCCTTTCCCGTTCAGGAAGTCGCGGGGCAATAGGTGGTTTTCGACTCGCACGGTGACTTCGGCCTGCACCCGGCCCTTGCGGTCGAAGCCCCACCGCTGGGCGAGCCAGACGGCGCCGCCCTTCACCCCACCCAGCGCCGCCGAGGCGGCCGGGCCGGAAGCTCCAGAAGCGCCCGTCAGGTCGAGCGCGACGTCCTCGGCGCCGGCGTCCTCATCGGTGAGCGCCAGCTTCACGCCGGAGTAGCCGATCGGCCCGCCCGCCGCGGAAAGCTCTTCCACCGAGTCGAGGTCGGCGTAGCGGCGGCCCACCTCTTCCTGCAGCTCTCGCCGCGCCCGCTCGAAGGCCGCGTCGTGGCGGCCGCCCGCCGTTCCCCCGACGTCGGTGAGCACGAAGCTGGTGGTTTCCCAGGCGGCGTACCGGGAGGCTTCCTGCACCTTCAACTTTGCCCTCACCAGCTCGACGAAGAACTGGCCGTACCAGACAAGCGCGAGGAGCAGCGGGAACACCAACGCCAGCTCGACCACCGCGGCGCCGCGAGTACGGCGCGAACCTGAAACCTTTCGGAGGGCAGGTCTCATGGCATCAGTGGGTGAGGAACCGCTGTGGGGTCTCGTCGAGAGGCGGAGGCAGCGCCTCGGCAAGCGCCGACACCTCGGGCGACGACGCCCGGCCCTGCCAGACCGACGCCAGCCGCGGCCGCCAGTAGGGGTTGAAGAAGTTGGGCATCTCGGCCCAGTTCCCGGGGCGGTGATAGTAGGTCTGCCCGCGCGAAACGACGTTCATTCCCGGCGAGTCGCGAAACTTCACGCGGCTGTCATCGAGCGTCAGCGCCGCGCCCGGCGACGCCAGCTCGATGGACACGGTGCTCGCATCATTGAGCAGCGCCGGCGCATTCGTCCCCGCCCCGGTCGCGTCAGCGAGGGGATTCCGCTGTTCAGCCGCGCTCTTCCTGAGCTTCACCCAGGTGGACGGCTGGTTGAACTCCTCGGCGCGACCGGCCGCGCGGCTCGAGTTGGGGTCGCCGTCGCGAGGGGACGCGCGGCAGGCCTGCTCGAACTGGCCGGGCTCGAAGTGGCTGAAGGGCACGACGCCGGGCCAGGGGTGGTTTCCGTCCTCGATGCCGAGCACGTTCGCGATCCACACCTGGAAGGGGCAGACCCCGGAAGAGACGCACCGGGAGAACACGGAAAGGCCGATGCTCGCCTCGGAGTTGGCGCCGGAGGCGTCGGTTCGAGGCGCCGCCCACCCTCTGCCGGCCGGCCAACGCGGGCTCACGTAGGCGAGCCGGTAGTGGATTCCGCCGGGCACCCCCTCGGCGTCGTTCAGGGCCCAGATGCTCGTCTTCAGCATGTACCGGTAGGGCAGCTTCCGGCTGGAGTCGTCGTTCCGTCCCTTTTGAGGGTCGCCCCAGCACTTCGCCGGGTCGTCGTGGGCCGAGCACGAGAACGGGTTCGCGAAGCCACCGACCCGCGGCGGGCCGAGCTTCACCTGGTAGAGGTCGTCCGAGCCTAGGTTGTCCCCTTGCGCCATCATCGCCATGGGCGCGTCCGGAGCGTCGGCCCAGTCTCGAATGAAGTTCGCGTCTGTCCGCCAGGGCCGCCCCTTCGCCAAGCCGGTCGACAGCATGCGGGTCTGGCCCCACTTCCATTCGGGCTGGTGCTCGAGCAGCGTGCGGACGAAGCCCAGCCAGGGCGGCAGCGGCCACAGCTCTGCCGGCCGCCGGTCGGTCACCCACCCCCGGGGGCAGCCGGGCCCGGTTCGGTCGCAGGCGAACCGGCTGGCGTTGGCCACCGCCCCCATCGCCCGTTTGGCCCGGGACACCTTGTCCGAGTCGCGCACCGCCGAGGGCAGCAAAGGCCGGAACGGGTTCGCCGGAGCTGCCGCGTCGCCGTTCGCCTCGCGCATGTGCGCCCGGTTGAACAGGCAGGCCGACAGCGCGCCGCCGGAAGTGGCTCCGTCTCGCGGCCCGAGGTTGGGATCATTGGCAGCGATCACCTCTGACGTCGTCCGGGCCACCTGGGCCAGCGTCGACCGCATCACCGCCGTCGAGGCCGCGGCGAGCACCCCGTTCATCACCCGGTGCGCGGGAATGAGTGAGCGGCCAACGTACCGGTCGGGGTCGGCGACGCGCAGCGCGGGCAGAACTACCCCCGACAGGAAGCCGCGAAACACCCCGAGCACCTGGCTGATGAGCCCCAGAATCTCGCCCAGGTAGGGCACCGCGCGCAGCGCCTCGCACAGCGGAACCCAGAGGCCCGACGGGCGCGCGCACGGGTCCAACGACTTCATCACTCCGTACACGTCCACCAGGAACGCCTCGGAGAAGTACAGGAACGACAGCACCGACTGCCACACCATCGCCGAGACGTAGTGCGAGGCCTGCGCGCGGTTGGCGAAGGCGTAGAAGTTGAACGCCCGGGCTTCCATTGCCGCCATCGAGTAGGCCGCCGCGTCCGAGGTGTTCTGAAGCCGGACGCGCTCGTGGACGCCGTGGCCGAGATTCACGGTGGTGAGCACGGCGAGCGACAGGACCAGCATCATCAAGAGCGCGAGCACGAGCGCCTGCCCTTCCTGCCGCTTCATCGCCAGTCGCAGCGCCCGGGTCGGCATCAGAGGCTCCAGGAAGGGTCAGGGTGCATGACCCACTTGCGGTGAAAGGCCGACTGCATGCGCATGGAGTACGTGGCCGACAGCGGGATGAAGAAGCGGCGCCGCTCGTGACCGGCCGCCGCGGGAGCCTGGCCCGTCGCGAGAGCCCAGAGCACGGCCATGTCCTCCGGAGTGGCGGTGGGGAAACCCTTCTGGTGGAAGAGGCCGCGCCCCTGACTTGCCAGCCCCGACAGGTCGCCGGACCGCCCGAGGGCGTTCTGGCGGGCTAGCGCCGGACGGTCGATGGCTCCGTGCAGCGCGACGTCCGCGTTCGCGGCGAACCACGCGACGAAGACGATCCAGCTCGCGAACGGAATCCGCAGCTCATACCAGGCCCGGACGCGAATCGAGAGCACCGTGGCCTTCCGGTACAAGCGCTCGGAGTCGTCTGGCGAGCCGGGGGCGGACCCCGCCGCGACGTGCCGCTCGAGGTCGGGCAATTCGGGCAGGCCGGCCGGACCGTCGAAGTCGAGCTCTTTCCAGCCGGCGCCGCCGCGAAGTTGCCAAACACCCTCGAGAGCGCCGAACGCCGCCGGGTTGAGGGTGTCGACCCGCACCCGCCCCAGCAGACTCGTCCCGTGGAAGGACGAAGCCTCTTCACCGGCCCGCCAAGGCAGCCGGGCCAGCGCTGCGTCGTCGGCCAGCGCCCCTGCCCAGGTGCGCGCGAAGGCCGGGAGCGAGTCGGTGCGCCCGAGGGTGGGCAAGAGCGCGACCCGGGCCGCGTCGTGCATGCGCTCGCTGCTGCCGTTCCAGACGATGCCGGCGCGGGCAGCCTGGTAGGCGGCGTACTCGGTCATCAGCTTCGCGTGCTCGAGCGCCGTGAGCTGAACCAGCCCGAGCGTCAGGAACACCATGAGTGGCAGTACAATCGCCGCCTCGACGGCTGCCTGGCCTTCCTCACCACCCCGCCCATCCCCCACCATGAAGCCATTGTCGCGGGTCGACGGCCGCGGGCGCTATCGGCCGATCGACCGACCCCCCCCCTGCGCCAACGCGCGGATGCGGGTACTCGCACGGCGGCGCTTCCATCGAGCACATGGCACAATGGAGCCATGCGGTTGATCCGGCCTTCGATTCTAGTTGTGCTGGCGATCGCGGGAACATCCGGTGCTCGCGAGCAGCGGCCGCATCAGACGCTGGCTGGAAGAACTTCCGTCGGCGTTTCCCGAAGGCGAGCGGGCACCTGAGCTTGTCCCCAATCTCGTTCAGCGCCGACGGCACACAGGCAGCGGTGAGTTTCGGGTTCCAACGCGGCTCGCTCAACGGGATTGGTGCCTTTTACATTCTGCGGCGAAAGCCCGATGGAAGCTGGGCGGTACTCTACGAGGACGTGCTCTGGCTGTCGTAGGGACTCCGCCGAGCGAGAGCGGCCAAGAGTTCCCGAACGCGCCGCGGGTCCCTTTCAAGCAGTCGGAGCAGATTCGTCATCGGAACACTGACCTGCTGTTCGCCGGACTCATACTTCTGAAACGAGCGCGGACCTCCACCCAGGAGCTCTCCGGCCTTCCGTTGCGACAGGCCCAGCTTCTTGCGGATGCCAGCGACGCGCTGGGGGCTGAGCACCTGCTCCACCGCGGCACGAAGCTCCAGGAAGGCGGCCTCCTTCCGCTGCAAGGCGTCGCCCTCGAACACGGCCTCAGCACAGTCCTGGCACCAGTAACCGATCAACCGAACGGATTTCCGGTGCCCGCGGTACTCCACTGAGTCGGTTCCGGCCCGCCAGACCATGGTCCCGTGGCACTCCGGGCAGCAAATCGTCTTCTTCTTGGTCGGTGCCATCCTCACTTCTCCTTGAACGAAACCAGCAGTCGGCCCTCTGCGTCGATGGTGAGCTTCACGTAGAGCGTCAGCGACTCCCAAGGCACGTGGTACACGTCCTGCCAGACCCGTGAGTGCCCGTCGACCGTCATGGCCTTGTAGAAGTGCTCTCGCTTCATGCTCTGAATGACTTCGACAACCTCGATCAGTGTCAGCCCAATATCGATCGCACAGGTTGATGCCGTTCTCGTCAGCCGCAAGGCCCGAACGGTGGTGAATTCCCTGTGAAAGCCCGCCAAGTCGTACGCGGGCGTCTTCTTCTCCATTCCATGGAAAGAATATGGCACCTTAAAGGTGCCGCGCAAGCCCACCACTGAATCCCCTGTCGGGACCGATTCCCCGAGCGTTGCGGGGCGTGGTCGGAGGTTCGCCCTCGACTCCGCTCGGGCTGAACGGAACGCGCTAGTGGGCCATCGCCGGAGCTGTCGAGGCCGGACTGGCCGCGGGCTTCTCGGCCGGCTTCTTCGCTTCTTCGTCGAAGACGGGCGGAGACAGCTTGGCCTTCCTCGGGGGCGCGGCCACCGAGGGGCTCGGGCGGTTCAAGCGCTGCTGCACCAGCTTGGCGGCGCCGCTGCGAGGGAATTCGCGGACCGCCGCCTGGCAGAACGGCATCGCTTCATCATCGCGGCCGGTGTCGAGGTAGGCGTCGCACAGGCGCTTCAACGCCTCGAGCCGCTGGGTCCCCTTCGCCCCCTGGCTCAGCACCTGGTGGGCCAACCGAATCTCCTCGGTGCGGTTGCCCGAGCTGCTCACCGACCGCGCCTTCTCGAGCAGCCCCTTGAGCTCGTCCCCCTTCTGGCGCTCGCGATCGGCGTCGTCATAGGCCGAGCTGCCCCGCCCCCCGAGCTTCGAGTTGGTCACGACCTCCGACTCGGGCTCGCTCGCCGGTGCGCTCGGCGCGGACGTGGCCACCGAGCGGGAACCGCCCGAGCCGCCGGAATAGCCTTCGGAGACGCCGTAGACCTGCTGCCCGGCCGGGGCCGAGCGCAGCGACAGGTTCATGCTCGGAGCCGGCGCCTCGGCCTGGGTCTTCAGCGCGGCCCGCGCAGCCTGGGCCGGCGGCGCGGAGGGAACTGGCCTTGCCGAGGCACCGTACAACTGGTCGAATTCCTCCGCCTTCGGCTCGTGAAGCGCCTGCTCAGCATTCGCGCCTGCGCCGAGACTTCCCTTCTTGTCGAACGCGCCGCCGACATCCTTCGCGGCCGTCTTCTTTTGCACTTCAGCCGCCCTGGAGGCGGGCTCCGCGCGGGGCCCCTGGGCGGCCTGGCCCACCGAAAGTCCGAGTCCGCGCTTGGCTTCGAAGGTGCCCGGAATGTTCGAAACTCCGTCGAGCCTGTGGGTCGCCGGCTTGTCCGCCGGGGGCGGGGGCGGAGCCATCGCCGGGGCCATTCCCGGCGTAGGCGCCGCCCGAGCCGGAGAAGGAGCCTGCACGACCGCGGCCACCTTCGCCTGCGCCGAGTCGCTACCTGCCTGGACGCGGCTAACGTCGTATTCGGCCTTGGCCGGAGCCAGGTTCGCGGTCTTGTTCACTTCGAGCGCCACCACGCCGACCACCGCCAGCGCGGTGACTCCCGCCAGCGGCGCCACCCATCGCCTCCACCAGGCCGGCGCGGGCGCGGGACCCGCCGCCATGCGCCGCGCCGCCTGCTCGGCGAACGCCAGCAGCGACTCGAGCCCCGCCTCGGGGGCCGGTTCGGCGGGAAGGTCGCCCATCGTCTTCCGGACGCCCCGAATCGACCCGAGCGCCTCGGTGCACTTCGGGCAGCCCGACAGGTGCGCCTCGAGCGCGCGGGCCTCGGGGCCCGGCAGCTCTCCGTAGGCGAACTCGAGGAGCTTCTCCTCGAAGCTGTGGGCCTGCGATTTCATCGTCACGCCACGGTCCTTCCGTCCTCCGCCAGGTCTCCGTCCACCCCGGCCTCGGTCAGCTTCTTCCTAAGCCCTTCGAGCGCGTACCGCATGCGGCTCTTGACCGTGTTCTCGGGCACGCCGGTCACCTGGGCAATCTCCTTGAAGGCCACGCCCGCGTACTCGCGCAGCACGAAGACCTCTCGCTGCTCTTCGGGCAGCGCCGCCAGCGCGCGCTCGATGAAGGGCCTGATCCGGGCCGCGTGCGCCCCCCGGTCGGGGCTCATCCCGGCGGGGTCGGCGATGGCCTCGCCCAGCAGCCTGCCGTCGCCGTCGTCCATGCGCCCCGCGGGCGCGTCGAGCGATTCGGTCCGCCGGTAGCTCTCTTTCCGGGAGTTGTCCACGCAGAGGTTCCTCGCGATGGTGTAGACCCAGGTGGTGAACCGAGCCTTCGGCTCGTAATCGCTCGCGCCGCGTACCACCTTCAACCACGCCTCCTGCAGCAGTTCTTCGGCCCTCGCCCTGTTCCCGGTGAAGCGGAGGATGAAGTTGAATACCGGGCCCCGGTGGCGCAGGACGAGCGCTTCGAAGGCGCGCGCGTCCCCCGCCTTGAAAGCGAGCATCAGCTGCTCGTCTGGGGCTTCCGGTCCCAACAACTTCCCCCGTCTTCGGCGGGGCAGGATTGATGTCCTGCCGGCTAAACGTTTGACGCGCGGGGCTGATCTACGCGCCCTTGCGCCTCACATAACCTACGAGAATGACAGGCAAGGCGACGGCTGTCACCAGCAGCGCTTGCGCCAGCAGCAAGACGTGGAACGGCCTGACGAAGTGAACGAACAGGGTTCGGGCCAGCGAGATTCCGAGCAGGACACCCGTGGCTGTCCTCTGGGCGTTCGAGCCAGCGGCCGGTCGCAGGTGCCCCACCGCCCAGTCGGCCAGGGCGGGCAATGGAAGCGCCAGGGCAAGCACCGGATCGAAGGGCCCGTCGAGCGGCGCGTGTAGGGCCAGTTGGGCGGCCAGCCCGGCGAACATCGTCGGGTACAGGCCGGCGCACCGGGCGCACACCCGCACCCCGCCGACGGCGTAGGTCCGGTGGTACTCGTCGGGCCGATGGTGGCTGAGCCAGAACATCGGCTACGCGGTTCCGGGCGGTGCGAGGAAGCAGGCTGACAGGTGCTGGGCCCCGACCGAGGCGAGCGCCGGCCGCTCGAGGCGGCAGCGATCGAACGCTTGGGGGCACCGAGGGTGAAACGGGCACCCGGGCGGAGGGTCGAGAGCGGACGGCGGCTCGCCCCCGAGCGGCGCGCGCACGCGGCGGTGTCGCGGGTCAGTCGCGGGCGCGGACGCCAGCAGCGCCTGGGTGTACGGGTGGTGTGGTCGGCTGAACAGCGTGGCGGTCGGGGCCCGTTCGACGATTCTGCCCAGGTACATCACCGCCACTTCCGTCGAGACGTGCTCGATGACCCTCAAGTCGTGCGCGATGAACAGAAAGGTGAGCCCCAGCCCGCGCTGCAGGTCTGCGAGCAGGTTGACGATCTGCGCCTGAATCGACACATCGAGCGCGCTCAAGGGTTCGTCGGCGACGACGAAGTCGGGCCGCACCGCCAGCGCCCGGGCGATGCCGATGCGCTGCCGCTGCCCCCCCGAGAACTCGTGCGGGTACCGGCGGAGGGCGTCGCGCTCGATTCCCATCTGCGCGAGCAGCGCCTCAACGCGTCGGTTTCGCTCGGACCGACGCCCGAGGCCGTGCACCGCCAGCGGTTCGCCGACGATCTCGGCGACCGTCATACGCGGGTCGAGCGACCCGTACGGGTCCTGGAAGATGAGCTGCATGCGCCTGCGCAGCGCGCGCATCGCCCCGGCCGCCAGCCCCACCAGCTCGCGCCCGTCGAAGCGAATCGACCCGCGGTCGGGCTCGACCAGGCGCAGCACCGCGCGGCCGAGCGTGCTCTTGCCGCAGCCGCTCTCGCCGACCAGCCCCAGCGTCTCTCCGCGGCGGACCGAGAACGTGACGCCGTCCACCGCCTTCAGCCGTTCGACGGCGCGGCTCAACACCCCGCGCCGCACCGGGTACGAGACGGTGAGATCGCTCACCTCGATCAGCGGAGCTTCGGAAGTCACGGCGGTATCACCGGGGCGTGGCACGCGGCCAGGTGACCTGCCCTCTTGGGTTCGAGCGGTGGGTCTACCGTCTCGCAGACCGAGATGGCCCGGTCACAGCGAGCGCGAAACCTGCACCCGGGAGGCAGGCGAGAGAGGTTCGGCACCGCCCCGGGGATGACCTCGAGCGGCCCCCGGCCCCGTTCCCGGCCGGGCACCGACCGGAGCAGCGCGGCGGTGTACGGGTGCGCGGGCGTGCTGAACAGCTCGGCGGCCGACCCCACTTCGACCACCCGGCCCGCGTACATGACCACGACTTCGTCGCAAGACTCGGCGACCACGCCGAGATCGTGGGTGATGAGCAGCACGCCGAGCTGCCGTTCCCGCTGCAAGCGCGCGAGCAGCTCGAGAATCTGCACCTGCACGGTGGCGTCGAGGGCCGTGGTCGGTTCATCGGCGATCAAGAGCTCGGGGTCGCAGGCGAGCGCCATGGCGAGCATTACCCGCTGGCGCTGGCCCCCCGAGAGCTGATGGGGGAAATCGTCCACCCGCCGGCCGGCGTCCGGCACGCCGACCTGGGCCAGGAGATCGACGGCCCGCCGCCGCGCGTCGCCCCGGCCCGCGTCGCGGTGGTAGCGCAGCACCTCGGAAATCTGGTCGCCGATGGTGAAGACCGGGTTGAGTGACGTCATCGGTTCCTGGAAGACCATGGCGATTCGGTCGCCTCGGAGTTTCCGCATTTCCTCGGCCGACTTCGCGAGCAGGTCCTCTCCGTGCCACAGCAGCTTGCCCGCGCAGATTCGACCGGGCTCGGGCACGAGGCGCATCACCGACAGGGCGGTGAGGCTCTTGCCGCACCCCGATTCGCCCACCAGCCCGGTGGTGCGGCCGGCCCAGACGTCGAAGGTGGCTCCGTCGACGGCGGGGACTTCGCCTTCGTCCGTCTCGAAGCGCGTGCACAACCCCTGAATTCGCAGCAGGGGCTCGGCTGGGCTCATTTGTGGGCGAGCTCGTCGAGAAACTCGAGCTCGTTGATGACGTTCTTCTTGATGAGCAGCCGAATCAGCGAAGCCACCATGCGGGCGGGCTTTACGTTTTCGGCCGCGCTCTCGCCCGGATCGTTTCCCGCCGCGATCTTCTCGAGCGCGTCGAGCACGCGGAGATCGTCCTCGCTGAAGTCGAGCCTGCCCCGGGGTTGCGCCGCCGCGGGGCCGACGCGCGCGTCGGGATCGGTGG
>JAHFDQ010000051.1:10367-18295 GCA_023248915.1 Archangiaceae bacterium
GTGGTCAGCGCTTCGACCGGCAGGCCGACGGGGCGCGCGTCGGGAGGCGCAGCCATCGGGATGCCGCTCGGCGGGTGACGCGGCACGGCTCCCACTCCGTCAGGGCCCCCCGTCAACAGCGAACCGGCCGGCGAGTGGAACCCGGCCGCGGGTTGCGGACCGGCCGACGTGTTGGGGCCGCCTGCCCCCAGAGGACCACCCTGCTGGGGCGGGCCGCCCGGCGAATACGGTCCACCCGGTGGATGCGGACCGCGTGGCGCGTACGGGCCGCCTGGTGGATACGGACCGCCCGACGGATACGCTCCGCGCGGTGGATAAGGACCGCCTGGCGCGTACGGGCCACCCGTCGGATATGGGCCTCCTGGCGGGTACGGGCCACCCGGCGGAAATGGGCCTCGTGGCGCGTACGGGCCACCCGGCGGATATGGGCCTCCTGGCGGGTACGGGCCACTTGGCGCGTACGGGCCGACTGGCGAGCGCGGACCGCCCGACAGATGCGGACCGCCCGGCGGATGCGGGCCGACCGCTGCGTACGGACCTACCGACAGATTCGGACCGCCGGTCGGATACGGTCCGCCCGACGGATTCGAACCACCCGGAGGATTGGCTCCACCGGACGCATGCGCACCGGCCGGGAACGGACCTCCCGACGCATTCGAGCCGATTGGCGGACGTTGACCTTCCGGCAAACCCTCAGCCGAAGGCGGCGACACTCCGGCAGGGGAGTGAGTCTCCGCCGCCGGCTGCGCGCCCACAGGCATCACCCCCGGGGGCACGGCCTGAGAAACCGCGGCGCCCGCCCCCGCGGAACCTGGCGGGCTCGGAGGCGGCCCCGCCGTGCCCGACCCGGCTGACGTCACAAGCACTGGAACACCTGCCTGCGCCCCTCTCACCGCCGGACTCGGCGAGCCAGCTGGACTCGCGTCCGAGTCCGCGAAGAGGCGCGCTTCGAGTGCATCGGCCGCGGCGACGATCTCGCTCGGAGTGAGCCGGCGCCTGATCGGGTGGTCCGCCAGAGCCGCCGCATTCTCCTGGGACGGACCGGCCGGGGCAACCCGGGCGATCGCCACCGCTTGTCGGCGCGCCGCCTCGACCACGGTGTTGTCCAGAGTACCCGGCGCCGGAGTCGCCTCGAAGACCGGGAGGTCCTCGTCGTCGTCGGCGGCGTCCTCGTCCATCGACATGTCGACGTCGGTTGAAGCGGCGGCCGAGCCAGGCGCCGAGCTTTCGACGGCCCCGACACTGGGGCCCGCCGCGGCCGGTGCCACCAGGCTGGCGACCTTCAGCGCGGGGAGCCCCTCTCCGGCGGTCGGTTCTTCGTCGTCGCCGAGCTCGACCGGCTGAGCCGGACCGACGGCCGCGCCGTCGTGCCCCGGACCTCGCGACGACACGGCCGGCTGCGAGCCCAGCGCCGCCGTGGCCGTCTTCGGAGTCGGTTCGTCGTCGATGGGCGCACGCCCCTCTGCACCCGCCTTGGCCGCGCCCGGCTGGAACCGCAGAACTTCGACGCGGGGAGTCCGCGGCGCCACGCGGGCCGCTGGCGTACGCGGCGCTTCGCTGAACATGTCGTCGAGCGGTACCGCCTCGGCCGGAGGCAGCGCCGTCTTGGGGAGCGTCGAGGCCCAATCGTCAGCGGGCGCCGCGCCAATCACCTCGCCCGACGCGCCCGCAGCAGGTGCAGGAGTGTCCTCGTCGATCACGACTGACACCTCTCCACTCGACCCGAGCTCGCCGAGGGCCCGCGTCACCTGGTCGGTCGCGGCGACGTACACCCTCACCGTCTGGCGAAGCTGGAAGCGCAGCTCGTCGATCGCGGCGAGGTTTGTCGGGTCGTCCACGGCCAGGTGCAGCCGCGGCGCCTTGCCGTCGCCGTCGGACGCGAACGCCACCACCCGGTTGCGCACCTGGTACTCGGTCGGCACCAGCCGAGAGGCCTCGGGGGACGGCGCCGGCAACTGCGTGAAGGGCAGCTGAAACTGGGTGGCGAGCGCCCGGGCCAGCCCCGCCGGGCTCACTTTGCCGGCGCCCAGCAAGATCTCGCCCAGCCTCTTGCCGACCTGGTCTGCGCGCTGCGCCGTCAGCGCCCCCTGAACGTCGTCGGCGGCCACGATGCCCGCTTCGATGAGCAGCTCTCCAATCTTCTTCTTGGACACGAGGGTTGCTCCGCCCTAGCGCTTGACCTTCGCCAGGTACTCTTCCCGGGTGAAGACGCCCTTCTGGATCAGGAGGTCGACCATCGCTTTGATGGCGCCCACCTCTCGACGCTGCATCTCTTCCACGGAAGCCAACGTATCGCTTGGAGTCTGAGGCTTCGCCGGCGCGGGCCGCGCGGCCGCGGGTTCGGGCGCGGTCGGCCTGGGTGGAGGCGGGAGCGCGGGGGCTGGAGCGGGGGGCTGCGCAGCGGCCGGCGGCGCCGGGGGTTGGTTCACCGGCGGAGGCAACCGCACCCTGTGCTCGCCGGTGGGCGTCGCCTTGATCACCGTGTTCCCCTGCGCGTCGAGCACCTTGAAGGCCCCGTCGTGCTCGGCCAGCTCGGCCTCGCCCTCGTAGAAGCGCGCCTGCGCCTTGGCGATCGCGGTGCGCCCGGCGATCTGGGCGACGATTCGGCACTTGCTGAGCGCGCGGAGCGTGTCGAGCGACCGCACGTTCTGGGGTTCGCCCATCGCCACTACCAACGTCTTGCCGTCGTCGCGCAACTGGAGGGGCAGCACGGCCAGGTCCTTCGCGGCCTGGATGGGCAGCTTTGCCAGCACGTGCGCGGGCACGCTGTCGACCGAGTCCAGGTTGACCAGTGGAATCGCGAGCTGCCACGACAGCGCCTTGACCAGGATCTCCTCGGTCACCAGGCTCATGCGCACCAGAATGTCGCCCAGCCGCCCACCCCAGCGCTGCTGTTCCGCCAGCGCGGACTTGAGCTGGCTGTCGACCAGCACGTTGGCCTTGACCAGGATTTCGCCAAGCTTGACGTTCGCCATGGAAGTCCGGGCAGTCTAGCCAATTGCGGCGCCGGCGTGCGCGCCTTCGACGATCAAGCCCCTTGCCGCGGATCGAGCGCGTCGCGCAAGCCCTCTCCGACCAGGTTGAACGCGGTGACGGTCGCGAAGATGGCCAGGCCCGGGTAGACGGTCAGCCACCAGGCTCCGGGGTGGGTGAGGTACCGGTTCGCCTGGCTGAGCAATTCGCCCCAGCTCGGCGCGGGCGGGGGTACGCCGAAGCCCAGGAAGGACAGCGAGCTCTCGATCAGAATCGCCCCGGCGATTCCGAACGTGGCGGCCACCAGCACCGGCCCCATCGCGTTGGGCACCAGGTGCCGGGCGAGAATGCGGAGGTCCGAGGCGCCGATCGCCCGGCTGGCCTGCACGAACTCGAGCGTCTTCAGCCGAAGCACCTCGGCCCTCACCAGGCGGCAGACGTCGGTCCAGCGCGTCAGCCCGATGACCAGCATGATGGGCACCAGCGTCTTGACGTGCACCAGCCCCATCACCGCGAGAATGAAGAACATGGTGGGGAAGGTCATGGTGATCTCGGTGACGCGCGAGACGACCGCGTCGAGCACGCCCCCGTAGTAGCCGGCGAGGAGTCCGAGCAGCAGCCCGATGAGCACGTACAGCCCGACCGCCACGAAGCCCACCGTCAGGCTGGCGCGGGCGCCGTGCACCAGCCGGGCGAACACGTCGCGCCCCACCTCGTCGGTGCCGAGCGGGTGATCGCTGTCGGGCCCCCAGGGCGGCGCGGACGGCCGTTCGGCGGACTGCCCCGAGTAGGTCTGGTACGGCCCGAACGGCACCAGCGGCTCGACCATCCAGTCGCCCTGGTCGCGGTTCAGCCTGGCGCGCAGCGTCTGCACCGTGTCGGCCCGCAGCTCGAGGGGGCGCGTCAGGTTCGGCAACCACCAGGTGTGGCCGCCGACCCGGGCCGCGATTGGCTTGTCCGAGGCGAGCTCGTCGGCCAGCGCAGCCGCCGCGAAGAGCAGCCCGAGCAGGCCGAGGGCGCCCAGGGACAGCCAGCGCTTCCTGAACCGGCGCCAGACCCGGCCCCGCGACGAGGGCGCGAGAAAAGCGCCGGTCACGGGGCGACTCCCGCGCCGACCCTGGGGTCGGCCAGCGCGTGCACGACGTCGGACGCCAGCATCGACGCCATGGTGAGGAGCGCGGTCAGCGTGGTCACCCCCATCACCATCGGGTAGTCGCGGTGGAGAATCGCCTCGAAGGCGAGCGAACCCATGCCGTTGATGCCAAAGATGCTCTCGACGATGACGCTGCCGCCGAGCACGTGGGGCAGCGTCATTCCAAACAGGGTGATGACCGGGACGACCGCGTTCCGGAAGGCGTGCTTCCAGATCACCACCCGCTCGGGCAGCCCCTTCGCCCGGGCGGTGCGCACGTAGTCCTGGCCGAGCACCTCGAGCATGCCCGAGCGCATGTAGCGGCTGATCGACGCCAGCGCGCCGTAGGTGAGGCACACCAGCGGCAGCGCCGCGTGCCAGGCCACGTCGCGCACCTTCGCGAAGGGGCCGAGCGCGGCGAACCCGTCGGACGTCAGCCCCTGCAAGGGGAACCAGTCGAGCGCGGCCGGCCGGGCGAACGCCAACAGCAGCATCACCGCCACCCAGAAGGCCGGCATCGAGTACAGGAGGAACAGGCCGACCGTCACGCCCCGCTCGAACCACGAGCCCCGGCGGACGGCCGAGAGCACCCCCAGCGGAATCGCCAGCGCGTACGACAAGAAGAGCGCCAGCCCCGACAAGAGCAGCGTCTTCGGCAGCGACTCGCCGATCTTCTGGGCGACCGGCCGGTGATCTTGCGACGAGGTGCCGAAGTCGAGCGTCACCACCTTGCCCAACCACCGCGCGTACTGGACGCCGAGGGGGAGATCGAGGCCCTGGCTGTGCCGAAACTGTTCGATCGCGGCCCGGCTGGCCACGCCGCCGCCGGGGCCGTCGGGGTCTAGCTGCAGTGGGTCGCCGGGAGCCAGGTGCGCCACGCCGAAGGTCACCAGCGTGATGCCGAGGAAGGTCGGAATCATCAGCAACAGGCGCCTGACCAGGTAAGTGCGCATTGCGGCGGCGGCTACTGTGGTGCGGGCACGGGCGCCGGCTCGGGGGCGAGCCACACCTTGCGCAAGTCGTACCAGGCGAGCGACGGCGACAGCCCGCGCACCCGCTTCTTCACCGCGTCGAGCGACGGCCGGTTGGTCATGAAGTCGTAGACCTGGTCCTGGTAGACCAGCCGGTGCACCCGCCGCTCGAGCTGCGCCCGCGCGTCCGCTTCGAACTCGACCCGAATCTGCTCGAGCAGCCGGTCGACCTCTTCGCTCTTGTAGGACACGTAGTTCGACCCGCCGGCCGCCTGCGACGAGTGGAACACCTGGAACTGGTCCTGCTGCGGGTCCTGGCTCGACCAGAGCAGCGTGGCCACGTCGAAGTCGTGGCTGCGCATGCGTTCCATGTAGACGGCCGTCTCGGCCTTCTCGATGTCGAGCTCGACGCCGGCCTTGCGGTATTCCTCCTGCAAGAGCGGCACGAGCTTGGCCATCTTCACCGAGTGGGGGTTGACCAGGAAGACGAACTTGAAGGGCACGCCGTCCTTGTCGAGCACGCCGTCGCCGTTGCTGTCCTTCCAGCCGGCCTCGGCGAGCAGCCGGCGCGCCGCGGGCGGATCATACGGGAGCCGCGCCACCGCCGGGTCGCACGACGCCGACTCGCGGTAGTACGGGCAGGTGGTGGGCAACTCGAGGTTCATGTCGATGTTCTTCGCCACCTGCTCGTAGGGGAAGAGCATCGCGAGGGCGGTGCGCACCCGGCGGTCCTTGAACATGGGCCGTTCTTCGTTCCAGCCGATCCAACTGTAGATGTTCTCGGGGAAGTAGATGCGGTTGTACCCGGCGATGGCCCAGTCGTTCTTCGGATCGGCGGCCTCGATGGCCCTCCAGACTCCGGGCTGGATGACGGTCATCAGGTCGAACTCGCCGCGTTCCCACATCTGGGTGGCGACGGTGTGATCTTTCACGATGCGGACGACCAGGCCGTCAAGGAAGGCCTTGGGCCCCCAGTAGTCGTCGTTCCTCGCGAAGACGATGGCCTTGTTGGCTTCCCAATTCACGAACTTGAAGGGGCCGGTGCCGATGGGCGCCCGGTTGATGGGCAGGGTGTTGAAGTCTCCCTTCAGCGCCGAAGCCGGCATCATCGGCAGCGCGGTGACGAAGTTCCGGAACGACAGGAAGTAGGGCTTTTTCCAGTGCAGCACCACGGTGAAGGGGTCGGGCGCCTCATACTTCTCGAGGTCGAGGAAGTAGCTGCGCAGGGACGTGGTGAGATTCTTCGGGTTCATCACCACGTCGAGCACGGCCTTCACGTCGGCCGAGGTGAACGCCTCGCCGTCGTGGAACTTCACCCCGTGGCGCAGGTGCACGGTGTGGGTGAGGTGATCGCCGGACAGGTCCCAGCTCTCGGCGAGCAGCGGCTTCAGCTCGTAGCGCGGGTGGGTGGACCGGTCGAGCTCGGCGAGCGTCTCGTACACCGTGCCGGTAGTGTACTTGGCCATCGTCCCCTCAATCATCTGGTCGTGCAGCCGGTTCAGCCCGGTGGGCTCGGTCTGCACGCGGACGGTGAGGGTTCCCCCCGGCACCGGAACGCCTTCGTTCGCTTCACGCGGAAGCTCGCCGCGAAGCCAGGCCTCGGTCGGGCGCAACGCCTTCTGCGGCTCGGGGGCGGGGGCCAGGGCGGGCTTCTTGTCCTTGCAGCCGCCGCCGGCGGCGAGCGCGGCGACCACGGCCAAGGCGGCGACGGTAGGGTGAGACCTCACGGCCCCTGATCCTTTCGCGGAATCCCCGCCTCGTCGACTTCGACGACGCGAGAACCGCCCGGAGGTTCCAGCTCAAATAGGGTGAGGTCGGGCGCTTCGTTGACCTCGATGTCGGTGTAGCGCAGCTCAACCGTCTGCTCGGCCGCCGGCGTGCGGAGGGCGATTCGGCGCGGGAAGACCCCTGCCCGGCTCGTCTCGAGCCCCTCGAAGACGAGCGAGTAGGTGTTCACCCCCGCGACCTGCGAGTCCAGCACCCGGTAGCTCTTGGGGTCGACGCGAAGCGTCTGCGTCACTCCCCCTTCGTGCAGCGTCACCCGGTAGGTGCCCGCCTCGGGCAGGAAGGCGAGCTCGCCCGACTCGTGGGGAATGCGCGGAGCCCTGCCCAACAAGAGCGCCGTCAGCTCGCGCGGGGGCAGCGCCACTGGCAGGAAGCGGCCGAGGTTGGCGGCAGTGGCCGGCCCCCGGTAGTACCGGCCCTCGTCGGCGCGGTACAGGCCGAAGCGGGCCCCGTCGGAAACCAACACCGCCTGCGGCCGGCCGAAGAAGTCGAGCGATTCCAGGTGAATCAACGCCGGGTGGGACACCGCCACGAAGAGGGTGACGCCGCCCTTCGCCTGGGGCGTGTCCAGCTTGAGCTTCGCCTCGCCTTTGACGGCGTAGACGGACTCCTCGGCGGCGGCGGTGAGCGCCTCGAGCGCCTCGACGTCCTTCTGCTGGCCGTGCGCGCCGAAGTCGACGCGCCTGACGCAGGCGGCGGCGAACGTCGTCGCGAGGAAGATCGCCGCCAGTCGCCTGTTCATGCGGAGTTGATTCTTAGGCTGCCGGCCGTGCAATGTCTCGCGCCGCTCGGTATGAGGGCCCCATGAGCTTGGACGAACTGCTTCACTACCTGCGGCTGGGCGGCGTGACGATGGCGGTCATCGTGCTCGCCTCGGTGGTGGCGCTCGGAGTGGCGATCGAGCGGGTCATCGCCCTCTGGGGCGTGTCGGACGCGGCCCGCGCGCTCGGCGAGGCGATCGCCCGGCACCTGCTCCGCGGCGACGTCGCGGCCGCGCGGTCGGCGGCCGAACGCTCGGGCGCCCTCGCGGCCGACATCTACCTGACCGGCTTCAACCGGCTGGCGAA
>JAHFDQ010000337.1 GCA_023248915.1 Archangiaceae bacterium
GACCTGGCCGTCGCCACGCTGTGGAACAGCGCCTACCTGCTGCTGAACCACGTCGAGGCGTCCGCCAAGGCCTACTTCGTCCAGGACTTCGAGCCGCTCTTCTACCCCGCGGGCACGTTATACGCGCTCACCGAGCAGACCTACCGCATGGGGCTGTACGGCATCTTCAACACCCAGGGGCTGCATGACTACGTCACCAGCAACTACCCGATGAAGGGGTGCTGGTTCGAGCCGTCGGTGGACCACCACCTGTTCCACGACGCCCGTCCGAAGCGCGAAGGGCCGGTCCGAGTGTTCTTCTACGCGCGCCCGTCAACTGACAGGAACGCGTTCGAGCTGGGGCTGGCGGCGCTCAAGCAGCTGAAGCGCGCGCTGGGCGCGGGGGTGGAGATCATCTGCGCCAGCGAGCACTGGCGCCCCGAGGACTTCGGCGTCGGCGGGAAGATCAACAACCTGGGCGTGCTCCCCTACGAGAAGACCGCCGACCTGTACCGGTCATGCGATGTGGGCCTGGCCCTGATGTTCACCAAGCACCCGTCCTACCTGCCGCTCGAGATGATGGCCTGCGGCATGACGGTGGTGACCAACAACAACCCCGCCAACCTCTGGCTGTTCGACCACGGGCGCAACTGCCTCCTGGCCGAGCCTACGGTCTCCTGCATGGCCGAGCAGCTCGAGAAGGCCGCCAGCGACCCGACGCTTCGCAACCGGGTCGGCCGCTCGGCTGCCGAACGGCTGCGCCGCACCACCTGGGAAGAGCAGGTCGACCAGGTCTATGGGTCGCTGACGGGGCATGCGGTCGCTTCCGAAGGCGGCGTCGTCGAAGAGCTGAAGCCGCGCGCGAAGGCTGCGGACTCCAACGACGAGCAGAGCAGCGCCTGACGCTCGGTAGGCGGTAGGGGCTCGGATGACCTTGCCGCGCCGGACCCGTAACACCCCCTGCCACGGGATTTCGCGGACTTGCGCGCGCCGGTCGGCAGGGCAGTCGATTCGACCTGCACAAAAACCGTACCCAATGCGGAAATCATGCAGGTCGACTCGCAACCGGCCCGGAACCGGCGACTCCCACCGCTGGACGGCGGGCCCAGGCCCGCCCGTTCCGGCCCCGCCGCCGCTTGACCGGCCAGGCACGGTCCGCTACTGACCACCCGAAATGAACGTTCTCGTCACGGGCGGCTGCGGGTTCATCGGTTCCAACCTGGTGAAGTACATCCGCAGGCACCGGCCTGACTGGAAGGTCGTCAACTTCGACAAGTTGACCTACGCCGGCAACCTCGAAAACCTGACCGAGCTCGAGGGCGACCCGAACCACGTCTTCGTCCGCGGCGACGTCGGCAACAAAGAGCTCATCGAGCACCTCGTCCGTCTGCACGGCATCGAGGCGGTCATGCACCTGGCGGCCGAGAGCCACGTCGACCGGTCAATTCTGGGCCCCGAGGTCTTCACCGTCACCAACGTGCTCGGCACCCAGGTGCTGCTCGAGGCCTGCCGGGCTACCGGGGTGAAGCGCTTCCTGATGGTCTCGACCGACGAGGTCTACGGCTCATTGGGCCCGACCGGCAGCTTCACCGAGACGTCGCCGCTCCAGCCGTCGAGCGTCTACTCGGCCTCGAAGACGTCCGCCGACCTGATGGCGCTGGCCTACGAGCACACCTTCGGGCTCGACGTGGTGGTGACGCGCTGCTCGAACAACTACGGGCGCTACCAGTTTCCCGAGAAGCTGATTCCGCTGATGGTGGTGAACGCGCTGGGCGACAAGCCGCTGCCGGTCTACGGCGACGGCGGCAACGTGCGCGACTGGCTGCACGTGGAAGACCACTGCCAGGCGCTGCTGATTGCCCTCGAGAAGGGCCGGCGCGGCGAGGTCTACAACATCGGCGGCGGCGCCGAGCGGAAGAACATCGAGATCGTCAAGGGCATCTTGTCGGCGCTGTCCAAGCCCGAGACGCTCATCAAGTACGTCAAGGACCGGCCCGGCCACGACCGGCGGTATGCCATCGACCCGGCGAAGATCAAGGCCGAGCTCGGGTGGAAGCCGGCGCACACCTTCGAGCAGGGCCTGGCCGAGACGGTGCGCTGGTACGTGGACAACCGCCCCTGGTGGGAACGGGTGATGAGCGGCGCCTACCGCCAGTACTTCGACACGCAGTACAAGGCTCGCCTCGACCAGGCCGCGGCCTGAAGGTGCGTCCGGCCGGCGTCCGCACCGAGGTGCGTTTGACTTGGGGGTTCGCATGAAGGGCATCGTCCTGGCCGGAGGGTCCGGCACGCGGCTCTACCCGTTGACCCGGGTGGTGTCGAAGCAGCTTCTGCCGATTCACGACAAGCCGATGATCTATTACCCGGTGAGCACGCTGATGCTCTCGGGCATTCGCGAGATTCTCGTCATCTCGACCCCGACCGACCTGCCCCGCTTCAGAGAGCTGCTCGGGTCGGGCGACCAGTGGGGAGTCCGCTTCAGCTACACCGAGCAGCCCTCGCCCGACGGGCTGGCGCAGGCGTTCATCCTCGGCCGGAAGTTCGTCGGCAACGACACCGTCTGCCTGGTGCTCGGCGACAACATCTTCTACGGCCACGGCTTCTCCGACCAGGTGCAGCGGGCGGCCAAGCAGACCGCGGGCGCCACGGTGTTCGGCTACTACGTGCGCGACCCCGAACGGTACGGCGTCGTCGAGCTCGACGGGCAGAACCGGGCGGTGAGCCTCGAGGAGAAACCGGCGCAGCCCAAGTCGAATTACGCCGTCACCGGGCTGTACTTCTACGACAACCAGGTGCTGGACATCGCCGGCAACTTGAAGCCCTCGAAGCGCGGCGAGCTGGAAATCACCGACGTCAACATCGAGTACCTGAAGCGCGCTCAACTGCGGGTCGAGCTGATGGGCCGGGGCTACGCCTGGCTGGACACCGGCACCCACGAGTCGCTGATGCAGGCCTCGAACTTCATCGAGATCATCGAGCGGCGGCAGGGGCTGAAGGTGGCCTGCCTCGAGGAAATCGCCTACCGCATGGGCTACATCGACGCTCCACAGGTGCGCAAGCTGGCCGAGCCGATGCGGAAGAACGAGTACGGCAAGTACCTGCTCGAGCTGGTCGACCACCCCGGAGCCATTCGATGAAGGTGACCGAGACGCCGCTGCCGGGCGTGCTGCTGTTCGAGCCCCAGGTCTTCGGTGACGCGCGCGGCTTCTTCATGGAAACCTTTCAGGCGCACCGGTACGCCGAGGCGGGCGTCCGGGCGAGCTTCGTACAGGACAACCTGTCGCGCTCGGTGAAGGGCACGCTGCGCGGGCTGCACCTGCAAGAGCCGCGACCGCAAGGCAAGCTGGTGCAGGCGCTGGCCGGCGCGGTCTTCGACGTGGCGGTGGACGTGCGCAAGGGGTCTCCGCACTTCGGCAAGTGGTATGGCGTCGAGTTGTCGGAAGCGAACCGGCGTCAGCTCTGGATACCGCCTGGGTTCGCCCACGGCTTCTGCGTGCTCTCCGACTCGGCCGACTTCTCCTACAAGTGCTCTGAGCTCTACGCGCCCGAGTCCGAGCGCTCGGTGCTCTGGAATGACCCCGACCTCGGCATCGATTGGCCGGTAAAGGAACCGCTGCTGTCGAAGAAGGACGCCGGGGCTCCGCGGCTGAAGGACGCGTCGGTGCTGCCGGCGTACGGAGGCACCCGATGAGCCGGGGAACGCAGGGCCGCCCGACGCCGCCGGCAGAATTCGACGTTTCGGCCAAGAAGGCTCCCGCCGGCTGCCCCGACTGTGCGGGGCTGCGCACGCAGTTGCTGCGCGCCCGGCAGAGCCACGACGAGCTCTTGCTCGAGCTGGCCCGCGAGCGCGAGACGGTGAACGCATTGCGGCTGGCGATGCCGGTGGTGAACGAGTCGGCGCCGCCCGCCTACCCGGTCTCGGCCGGCGTCGGCGCCCCTCCCTTACGCTACGTGGTCGTCGACTCGGCGAACAACGCCCTGAAGCGGTACCTGGGGCCCATGCAGTCGGGGCTGAAGCGCGCCGCGAAGCTGGCGGTGCGGCTCGCGGGCGAGCGGAAAGCCCCGTGATTCGCCAGGCCGACGTCGTCGTTCCCGTCTACGCCGACGCGAGCGTGACGAAGACCTGCCTCGAGTCGGTGCTCTCGCTCTCGGGCGAGGCGCTGGCCCGCGTCCTGGTGGTGGATGACTGCTCGCCCGACCCGGCGGTGGCCGCGGCGCTGGAAGAGGTGCGGTCCGCCGACCCTCGCGTCGTCGTCCTTCGCAACGAGCGGAACCTCGGCTTCGTGGCCAGCGCCAACCGCGGCCTGGCGCTGCGCCAGCGCGACGTGGTGCTGCTCAACAGCGACACCCGCGTCACCGAGGGCTGGTTGGACGAATTGCTCGAGGCGGCCTACGCCCACGACCGGGTAGCCGCGGCCGTGCCGCTGTCGAACAACGGCACCCTGTGCTCGGTGCCGCGTTTCTGCGAGGGGGCCGACCCGGCCGCGCTCGAGGCCGCGCCGCTGCGCCTGTCCGAGCTCGAGCCTCGCTTCACCGAGCTGCCGACCGGAGTCGGGTTCTGCCTGCTGATGCGGCACCAGGTGCTGAACATGATCGGCGGGCTCGATCCCGCTTACGGCCGTGGCTACAACGAAGAGAATGACTGGAGCGTGCGGGCCCAGCAGTTGGGCTACGTCGTGCTGCGCGCGAACCGGGCCCTGGTGTTCCACCTCGGCGAGGTGTCGTTCGGCGAAGAACGCACCGAGCTCGATCGCCGGAACGCGCGGCTGTTGAACCACCGCTACCCCCAGTACCTGCCCCAGACGCGCAGTTTCGACGAGGGGCCCGAGGCGCGGGTGGCGGCCAGCTACGTGCGGCGGCGGCTGGGCGACGTCTCGGCCTGCGTCGAGGCGTCCCACCTCGGCGGGCTGAAGCTGAACGGCACCGGCGTCTACGCGACCGAGCTGTTGCGGGCGCTGTCCAACCTGCCCGGCCTCGAGGTGTGCGCCCGGGTGGTCACCGACGAGCAGCGGGCATGGTTCGGCGGGCTGGGAATCGCCACCCACCCGGCTTCCCAGCCGCTCTCGGGCTTTCAGGTGTACCACCGGCCGTCGCAGGTGTTCCGGGCGGAAGACCTGGCGACCTACCTGGGCGCGCAGTGCCACTCCGTCATCAGCTACCAGGACCTCATCGCCTTCCGCGCGCCGTCGGTGCTCTCGAGCTTCGAAGAGCACGCACGCTACCGCGCCTTCTCGTTCGCGGCGTTGCGCGGAGCCCAGGCGGTCATCGCCATTTCCGAGCACAACCGGCAGGAGATTGTCCGCGAGTTCCACCTGCCGCCCGACCGGGTCCACACCGTGCACCACGGCATCGACGCCGCCGCCTTCGCCCGGCGCGACCCCGAGCAGAGCCGCCGCGTGCTCGACTCGCGCGGCCTTCGCGGGCCGTACTTCCTGTGCGCGGGCAGCGACTACGCGCACAAGAACCTGAAGCTCCTGGTGGCGGCGTACGCGCTCTACCGTGCCCGCGCCGGCAAGGCGGCCGCCCGCCTGGTGCTCATCGGCCCCGCGTCGCATTCGCAGGCGAGCCTCTTCGACCGGACCCGCGCCTGGCCCGAAGGGGTGACCCACCTGGGCGAATTGCCCGAGCCCGAGGTGCGGCCGCTCTTCCAGGAAGCGCTGGCCTTCGTCTACCCCACCGCCTACGAGGGCTTCGGGTTGCCGGCGCTCGAGGCGCTGGCGTGCGGAGTGCCGCTGGTGGCCTCGAGTCTGACGTCGGTGCCCGAGGTTGCTGGAGACGCGGCCCTCTACATCCGCGACTTCAGCCCGGAGGAAGTCGCCGGGCTCCTTTCGCGCGTCGCCGACGACGAGGCCCTCCGAAGCCGGCTGGTGGCGGCAGGGCTGGCGCGCGCCAAGACGTTCACCTGGGCCGAGACCGCGCGGAAGACGCTCGACGTGTACCTGGCGGCCATCGACCGGCCGGCGGCCGAGTCGATGTTCTCGCGCCGCCTGCTCGGCGAGCTGGTGGGCCTATACCTCCGGTCCGAGGAACGGTGGAAGGCGCTGGTGGAGTAGAGCCAAGCGCCGGGACCGGCCGCGCCGCGCTCGGAGAGCTGGTCGGCCTATGCCTCCGGTCCGAGGACCGGTGGAAGGTGTGGGTCGAGTAGGCCCTCAGCGTCGCTCGGGCTGACGGCGGCGGTGGCGTTCGCCCCGGCCCGCCGGCTTGCATCGGCCTCCGGTCCACCTCTATAGACGGCGCACCATGGCACGAGCCCCCCAGCGGCCCCGACTGCTCGTCTTCGTCATCGCCTACTACGCCGAGTCGACGCTCCGTCAGGTGCTCGAGCGCATTCCGCACTCGGTGTTCGACGCCTTCGACTGCGAGATTCTCGTGGTCGACGACGCCTCGGAAGACCGGACGTTCGCCATCGGGCAGGAGTACCTCGCGCACCACCCCGAAATCCGCATGACGGTGCTGCGCAACGAATACAACCAGGGCTACGGCGGCAACCAGAAGGTCGGCTACGCCTACGCGATCGCCGAGAAGTTCGACTTCGTCGCCATGCTGCACGGCGACGGCCAGTACGCCCCGGAAGAGCTGCCTCGGCTGTTGGAACCCCTGCGCGCGCGCGAGGCCGACGCGGTCTTCGGCAGCCGGATGATGGAACGGTTCGGCGCGCTGAAGGGCGGAATGCCCCTATACAAGTACGCGGGCAACAAGGTGCTCACCACCTTGCAGAACGCACTGCTCGGCACGCGCCTGTCCGAGTTCCACAGCGGCTATCGCATCTACTCGGTCGCCGCGCTCGAGCAGATTCCCTTCCGGCTCAACTCGAACGACTTCCACTTCGACACCGAGATCATCATCCAGCTCTTCAACGCGGGGCTGCGCGTTCGCGAGCTGTCGATTCCGACCTACTACGGCAACGAGATCTGCCGCGTGAACGGCATGAGGTACGCGAAGGACGTGATGCTCGTCACGGTGAAGAACGCGGCTCACCGCGCCGGGCTTTTGTACCAGCGCCGGTTCGACCCGCACCCGGTTGAGAACACCCACT
>JAHFDQ010000338.1:0-4425 GCA_023248915.1 Archangiaceae bacterium
GGGACGACGGCGCCCACACCCGGGCGCCGATGAGGGCGCTCCGCCTTTCCTGCCCCTGCGCCGGCTGCGTCGAAGAGGGCACCGGCCGGCGCACCCTGGTCGCCGACACCGTGCCGCCCGACGTGACGGTGGTCGAAGCCACGCCCATCGGCAACTACGCGCTCGCGCTCGTCTTCAGCGACGGCCACCGCACCGGCATCTTCGACTGGGGCACGCTGCGTGCGCTGTCCGAGCCCTTTCCGAGGTGACCCTTGGCCGAACGGTACCGACTGAACCACAGGGTGGCGACCGGGGGCATGGCCGAGGTCTACCTGGGCGTCGCGCAGGGAGCCGAGGGCTTCGAGAAGCCCGTCGCGGTCAAGCGGGTGCACCCCCACCTGGCGAACGACCCGCAGATCGCGCGCATGTTCCTCGCCGAGGCGCGGGTGGCCCGGCACCTGCACCACCAGAACATCGTCGAGGTGCTCGACGTCGGAAAGAGCCCCGACGGGCTGTACCTGGTCATGGAACTCGTCGACGGCTGGAGCCTGGCCGAAATCCTCGACCGGGGCATCGAGCGCGGCGTCACCATGCCCCCGCCGCTGGCCGGCTTCGTCGCCTCGCAGGTGATGGCGGGCCTGACCCACGCCTACCGGCGCACCGACGCGGGCAAGCGGCTGCTGGTCGCCCACCGCGACGTGTCTCCGTCGAACGTCCTCGTCTCGCGCGAGGGCGAGGTGAAGGTGGCCGACTTCGGCATCGCCAAGCTCGAGACCATCTCCACCGCCACCGAACCCGGCACCTTCAAGGGCAAGGTTGACTACGCCTCCCCCGAAGTCCTCGCGGGCCAGCCGGCCAGCGAGGCGTCCGACCAGTTCGCGCTCGGCGTGGTGCTGTTCGAGATGCTCGCCGGGCGCCACCCGTTCGGCAGCTCGCAGAGCCTGATGACGTATGTCCAGGCGCTGAGCACCCAGCCGCCTCCTCCCCTGCCTCCCCACTGCGGGTCTCTCGCCGACGTCACCCTCAAGCTCCTTTCGAAGGCCCCGGCCGACCGGTTCGCCTGGGACGAAGACGTCTCTCGCGCGCTCGGCGACTACCTCGCCCGGTGCGGCGTGGCGACGTCGTCGAGAGAGCTCGCCCGCTACGTCGAGTCGCTCGACATGCCGCCGTCCTTCGCGCGGCGTCCGAGTCTCGCGGGTGCCCAGGGCACAGGCAGCTTCTCCATCGCCGACAACGGCTCGGAGATCTTGAAGAAGGCCCCCGTCTCGCCAGTGCCCGGTCCCGGGCCTCTGCCCGCGCCGCCGCGCCCCGACTTCGAGCTCGACCCCGCCTGGGAACCGCAGGGGCCGACCCTCGACGCGTCGGGAGCCATGGTCCGTTCGAGCCCGATTGTCGCGGCGCCGCCGCCCCCCGCCCGCGTCCCCTCGGCGCTCGAGCTGGACCTGCCGATGGGTGGCATGCCCGACGGGTACGAGCCTGGCCTCGGCGGATACACGCCCCGCTTCGCTGACTCGGCGCTCCCGCGTCCGCGCCCCCAGACGGACGTGGCGCCGGGGGACGGCCGGGCCGCGCTTTCCGAGGGCTACGTGCCCCTCGGCGAACAACTGAACCAGGTGGCGCCCGCGCGCCGGCGCTCGCGCATCGGCCTCTTCGCGGCCACGTCGCTCTTGCTGATTGGCCTCGCCCTCGGGACCGTCTTCTTCGTCTTTCCGTCGAGCCAGCGGTGGCTGAAGCTGCTCGGGCTGCCGACGAGCCCAAAGCCGACGCTGTACATCGACAGCGAGCCGCCGGGCGCGACAGTCACCGTCAACGGCCAAGAGCTGGGCGAGACGCCGGTCGTCCAGGACAACCTGTACCCCGCAGGCATGAAGATCGACTTCGAGCTCCGGCTGAAAGGCCACCGGCCGGCGAAGGGGACTTTCCCCGGCGGCGAACCCGCCGAACGCCACTTAGAGCTCAAGCGCCGCTGAGGCCTCGAGCTACTTCACCACCCTCAGGTGCCCTCGCCGGGAAGGCTGCGACGGCCCGCCGTCCGTCCCGGGGCGGGGCGAACCGGGCTCGGCCGGGGCCGAGACCTCGCGCAGCCCGCCCTTCGCCCGCGGCACCGGGCCACCGACCGCGCGTACGGCGGCGGGCGCACGCGGCTGGTCGAGCAGCTCGCGGGGCATGTCGTCGGGGTACATCCAGAATTCCTTCGTGGCGTGGCTGCTGATGGCGTAGAGCGCCGACCACGGCACCGCGACGGTGAACCGGGTGCCCTGGAACGACAGCGTCGACCGCACGCCCCACTCGCCCACCGCCAGGTCGGGCGGGTCGAACCGGTAGGACAGGTTCAGCACGAGCTGCGGCTCGGCCCGGAGGTGGGCCGGCACCAGCACCCCGGGGCGCCGCGCGTCGAGCTGGACGGTGGCCGTCCCCTGGTCGAGCGCGGCCAGAAGCTTTTCCTTCTTTTCGGGCGACCTCTCGTCCAAAACGGCCTCTTCCTTCAGCGGCGCCGGAGCGCCCGGTCCATCTCGCGCTTCGTCTCGCGTTCCTTGATGCCCTGCCGGCGATCGCCGTGCGTCTTGCCACGGCACAACCCCAGCTTCACCTTCGCCCGCCCACCCTTGAAGTAAATCATGAGAGGAATGATGGAGTAACCCCGCTCGCGCACCTTCTCGGCCCACCGGTCGATTTCTTCCCGGTGCAACAACAGCTTGCGGGCCCTCAACGGCTCGTGGGCCAGCGCCCCGGACGGCTTGTAGGCGCCGATGTGAGCATTCAGGAGCACCAGGTCGGTGCCCTTGGGCAGGGCGTAGGCGTCGGACAGGCTCGCGGTGCCTTCGCGCAGCGCCTTGACCTCGCTGCCCAAGAGCGCGAGCCCAGCCTCGACCGTGGCTTCGACGGCGTAGTCGAAGCGCGCGCGGCGGTGCTCGGTCACCACCTTCACGCCCGCGTCGGGAGGGCTCTTCTGGGAATGGCCTGACAGCTACAACCCCACGTTGTCGATGAGGCGGGTCGAGCCCGCGTAAGCGGCGACCAACAGGCGCGCCGGTCGGCCGGGCCGCAGCTCGCCGACCGACTTCAGCGTTTCCGCGTCGACGACTTCGACGTAGTCCTCGCGCAGGTTGGCCGCGGCCAGGTCGGCCCGCACCACCGTCACCAGTTGGCGCACGTCGGCGCTGTACTCCTTCACCCGCTTCTGGGCGGCGAAGAGGCTTCGAGAGATGGCCGCCGCCCGCGCGCGCTCGTCGGCCGACAGGTAGGCGTTGCGCGAGCTCATCGCCAGCCCGTCCGGTTCGCGGTGGGTGGGCATGCCGACGACCTCGACCCCCAGGTTCAGGTCGCGGGCGACCGCCTTGACGACCTGAAGCTGCTGGAAGTCCTTTTCGCCGAACACGGCTACGTCGGGACGCAGAAGCGCGAACAGCTTGGTGACGATGGTGGCCACGCCCCGGAAGTGGCCAGGGCGCTTCTCGCCGCACAGCCCCTTCGACAGGTCGCCGACCTCGACCCGAGTCTGGTGGCCCTCGGGGTACAGTTCGGCCGCCTCGGGGCAGAAGACGACGTCCACCCCGGCCGAGGCGCACTTGGCGGTGTCGCCGTCGAGGTCGCGGGGGTAGCGCGAGAAGTCCTCGCTCGGGCCGAACTGGGTGGGGTTGACGAAGATGGACACGGCCACCCTGTCGGCGCGGCGCTTCGCCTCGCGCATCAGCGACAGGTGCCCCTCGTGCAGGTAGCCCATGGTCGGCACCAGGGCGGTGATGCGGCCTTCGCGACAGGAAGCCCGGGCCCAGGCCGAGGCCTCGGCCACGGTGCGCAAACGTACGGGGTGCATGGGGCCGGCCTTCTACACCGGGACGCCGTACACCGGTCCAGCCTTCTCGTCGCGTTCGCTGCGCTCGACCTCGGGGTTCGAGGCGACCAGGCGGATGGTAGGCGACTTGAACGAGTGCTCTTCGCCGGGGAAGGCCTCTTCGCGCACTTCCTTGAAGAACGACTCGGCCGCGCCCCGGATGTCGCCGTAGAGGTTCGCGTACCGCTTGACGAACTTCGGCTTGAAGTCGGGATTCATGCCCAACAAGTCGTAGCAGACCAGCACCTGACCGTCGCAGTAGAGCCCGGCCCCGATGCCGATGGTGGGAATGGTGAGCCGGTCGGTAATTTGCCGCGCCAGCTCGAGCGGCACTCCCTCGAGCACCAGCGCGTAGGCGCCGGCCTGCTCGAGCGCCACCGCGTCGTTGGCGAGCTTCTTCGCCGTCTCGCCGTCGCGGCCCTGCACCACGTAGCCGCCCATCTTGTGCACCGACTGCGGGGTGAGGCCGATGTGGCCCATCACCGGAATGCTGGCCCGGACGATGCGCGAGACCGTGTCAGAGAATTCCTCGCCTCCCTCGAGCTTGACGCTGCCCACGCTGCCTTCCGCCACCAAGCGCCCGGCGTTGCGCACCGCCTCTTCGGACGAGG
>JAHFDQ010000338.1:4435-7009 GCA_023248915.1 Archangiaceae bacterium
GGGCAGAGTCGAGTCGTGCCCCTGCACCACCATGCCCAGCGAGTCGCCGACCAGCATCACGTCGGCGCCCGATTCGTCGAGGATGCGCGCGAACGTCGCGTCGTAGGCCGTGACCATGCAGATCTTCTGGCCGGCCTGCTTCAACTTCTTCAGCGTGTGGATGGTGACCTTGTCCTTCACGGTTCACCTCCTATTTGGTGCTTCGGTGAGTGCTGCCCAACCGGACCGGTCGCCGTCCCTCGCGGGATCGCCTACGGCCCTTCGCCCGCCTTATAACGCGATCTCAGGGGCGCTTGCTCGCCAAGGGCAAATAGTGCTGGGTGCCCTTCTTCATCTTGCGGATCACGGTCATCAGGTTTTCCAGGTCCGCTTCGTTGTTGACGAAGTCGATGTCGGAAGTGTTGATGACCAGCAGCGGCGTCTCGGAGTAGTGGAAGAAGAACTCGTTGTAGGACTTGACCAGGTCTTCCAGGTAGGCCGCGTCGAACTTGCGCTCGAACTCGCGGCCGCGCTTCTTGATTCGGTAGAGCAACACGTCGAGCCGCGCCTGCAGGTAGATGACGAGGTCGGGGCGCGTCACCCTCGGGCCGAGCGCCTCGAAGACCCGGTCGTAGAGCGCCAGCTCGTTCTGGTCGAGCGTCAGGCAGGCGAAGATGCGGTCCTTCGCGAACAGGTAGTCCGAGACGGTGACCGAGCTGAAGAGCTCTTGCTGGAAGAGCGCCTGCTGCTGCTTGAACCGCGACAAGAGGAAGAACATCTGCGTCTGAAACGCGAACTTGGCCCGGTCGCCGTAGAACGACGAGAGAAACGGATTCTCCTCGACGACCTCCATCACTTTTCGCGCGGCGAACCTTTCGGCCAGGATGCCGGCGAGGCTCGACTTGCCGACGCCGATCGGCCCTTCGACGACGATGTAGCGGTTGTCCACTCGTCCCCTCGAAACGCGTCCAGAGCCGATTTCTCGGCCCCGGAAACGGCGGCAAATTCAAGCACGCCGGCTTGATCTGCGCAATCTCCCACCCGAATTCCCAAGCAAATACGAGCGGTTACTTGACCTTGTATGTCACGTCACGTATGGTCATCTTGCCGCACCGCACGAGGGGGTAGGGTTTTGGCGAACGCAGCGACGAAGAGAGTGGTGACGTTGGCCGACCACCGGGCGTCCGAGGAAACCTCGGACGTCCCCGCCGAGCTGGGCGCCAGCCCGCTCTATGGGGTGGCGATGCTGAAGATCGCGATGGAGCTCAAGAAGAGCGTCACCGGCGACCTCGACGATATTCTCAGCGGCGTCCTCGGCAGCATGAATCTGCCCGAGGCCGACTTTCGCGACTTCCTGGCGAAGAACGGCGGCCTGTTGCGCACCATCGCGGCGCGCAAGCGGTACTGACGTGAAGAGGGCCAAGCCCGCGGCCATGCCCACCGCCGTGCTCAAGCGCGCGCGGCGCGCGGCCGAAGCGCACGGCCCGGCGAAGAGCGACTCCAAGGTCCCTTTCCACGCGCCGCCGCAGAAGAGCCCCAAGGACAAGGTGGTCGCCGCGCTGAGGCGCCTTCACCCGATGGACTAAAGAGGCTTCGGGCGCCCTACCCGGCCAGCGCCCGCTCGAGCGCGGCGAACTCTTCAGGCGACAGGGTTTCTGCCCGGCGGACGGGGTCGACCGCCGCCCGGTCGAGCGCGGCGCGCAGGGCGTCTTTCCCCCCGAGCGTCGCGTCCGAGGCGAGCGAGTTGAGCAGCGTCTTCCGGCGGTGCGCGAAGGCCGCCTTTACAAGGCGCAGGTACCCTTCGTCGCTGGTGACGGCCGCGCGCGGCGCCGGCAGGGGCGTCATTCGAATTACCGCAGAGTCGACCTTCGGCCTCGGGTGGAAGGCGGCCGCGGGGACGTGGAAGAGCGCCTCGAGCCGGAAGTACAGGCCGAGCAGCGCCGACAACAGCCCGTAGTCGCGCCCGCCCGGCGGAGCGCACAGGCGCGTCACCACTTCCTTCTGCAGCGTGAACACCGCGCGGCGAATCGACGCGCGCTGGGCCAGCACCTGGAAGAGGATTGAGCTGGTGAGCTGGTACGGCAGGTTTCCCACCACCACGACCTCTGGCGCGCCGGCTGCCCGGGCGAAGTCGAGGTCGGCGGCGTTGGCCGCGAGCACGGCCAGGCGCTCGTGGTGAAGCTCGCGCAAGACTTCCACCAGGTCGCGGTCGCGCTCGACGGCGGTCACGCGCGCCCCGGCCGCCAACAACTGCAACGTCAGGTGGCCCAACCCCGCGCCCAGCTCGACCACCGCCTCGCCCGGGCCGAAGCAGGCCGCCTCGGCGATGCGGGCTTGCGTCGCTGGGTCGCCGAGGAAGTTCTGGCCCCAACTGCTCTTCGGGCGCAGCCCCCGCGCGTCGAGCACCTGGCGGGGAGTGGCGCTCATGCCCCGAGCCGCCAGCCCGCGTCGGCGTTCAGCGCCAGGTCCGAGCGCGCGCCGCGGCGAAACGCCTCTCGCCCGGCCAGGGCGATCATCGCCCCGTTGTCGGTGCACAGCCTCGGCGGCGGCAGGAAGAGCTCGAGCTCGCGGTAGTCGGCGCGTTCTTTCGCGAGC
>JAHFDQ010000339.1 GCA_023248915.1 Archangiaceae bacterium
ACCCGCGCTGCCTCCTCCGCCCCCGCCGCCGCCGACCATCGTCGTGCCTGGCCCGCAGCCGAAGAGCACCCCACTCAGCGCAATCGCGAACCCAGCACACCGAATCGACCATCCGCTCATGACTGCTCCCAACCTTGTCGTGCTCCGGCCGACTGCGGCCGCGCATGATGCACAAACTGAGGCCCGGCTTCAACTGTCCACGCCCCCGTTTCTCCTTGGGTTTCAATGGCTTAAGAGTGATTCTGGGTATGGAAATGTGGCGCGAGGTGCGACTCGAGTCGGTGGAACTCGCAAGGAATCCAGAGGCTTGCCGTCCGAGCAGGTTCGCGAGCGTAAAGCCTGGGAGCAGCGAGTGAGACAGCGCAGCCTCAGCCGACAGGGCATTCCGCGAGCCGCTTCGAGGCGCTTTACGCCCGCCGCCCCGAAAGACTACGGTCGCGCGCCCGATTGGGGGCCGGTCCGCTCGTGAAGATCACCATCCTGTCGCGCTCGGCCTCGATTCCTTCGACGCGTCGCCTCGTGGAAGCGGCGCGAGCGCGCGGCCACCGCGTCCGCGTGCTCGACCCGGTGAAGGTCGAGATGCACCTCGACGGGCGGAGCGCCAACCTCTACTACCGGCGGAAGCGCTTGCGGCCGAGCGACGTGGTGATTCCCCGAATTGCCCAATCGGTGTCGAACTACGGCCTGGCGGTGGTGACGCAGTTCGCGTTGCGCAAGGTGCCGGTGATGAACTCGGCGACCGCGATCGCCCAGGCGCGCAACAAGATGCGCTCGCTGCAGCTTCTGTCGGCCGCCGGCATCGGCATTCCCTCGACGGTGATGGCGCGCGACGCAGCCGACCTGAAGGCGATGGTGTCGCTCGTCGGCGGCGTGCCGGTGCTGGTAAAAATTCTTCAGGGTCAGGACAAGGCCGGCGTGATGGTCTGCGAAAGCCTTCAGTCACTCGAGGCGGCGCTCGAGGCGATTCTCGGCCTGGGCCACAACCTCGTGGTGCAGCAGTACGTGCGGAAGACGGGCCACGACGTCCGCATCATGGTGGTGGGCGGCGAGGCGGTGGCGGCGGTGAGGCGCCGCGCGCGCGCAGGGAGGCTGTCGCACACCCTCATCCGGGGCGCCAAGCTGCAGAAGATCGAACCGACCGCGGCCCAGCGGCAAATCGCGGTCGAGGCGGCGAAGCTGGTGGGGCTCGAGGTGGCCGCGGTCGACCTGCTCGACGTCAAGGGGGCGCCCAAGGTGTTCGAGGTGAACAGCTCGCCGTCGCTCACCGAGATGGAAAAGGCCACCGGAGTCGACCTGGCTGGCGCGATCATCGCCCGGGCCGAGGCGCTGGTGGCCGAGTCCCGGCGGCCCGCGCGCGCAAGCCCCCGGCCTGCTATGAAGGAAACACCATGAGCCTCTTCGCGCGCGCCTCGTTCGTGCTCACCGGAATGCTCGCCCTCTCCGCCTGCGAGTCGCGAGGCGACGAGCGGCCCGACGTCAGCTCGCTGTACGAGGTAAGCACCCAGGGCAGCTCGGAACGGGTGAAGGCCGGCGCGAAGGGCAAGCTGGTCATCGAGATTCGCACCCGGCCCGGCGCGCACGTCTCGGCCGAGGCCCCGGTGAAGGTCGAGCTCAAGGGCAACCACCTGGCGCTCGACAAGGAAAAGCTGACGGGCGCCGACTCGCTCGCCAAGGCCGAACCCGGCAAGGAAGGGGTGAATCCGCGCTTCGAGGTGCCGTTCGCGGCCCAGTCGGCCGGCAAGGGCGGCGTCGAGGGCGAGGCCACCTTCTTCGTGTGCACCGAGAAGGGCACCCAGGTGTGCCTCAGGCAGAAGAAGACGATCTCGGTGCCGGTCGAAGTGAACTGAAAAGTTCGCGTTGACGCGCGCGCCCCGTCGTGCGACGAGCGCCCGATGGCGAGGCGCCGGCACGAAGAGAGACGATCACGCGGTCCCGAGCACCGGGCGCCCGCCGAGGCTCGGCCTGCCGAAGCGCGCGGCAAGGGGTCGGGCCGGTACGTCTTCGGGGTGAACCCGGTGACCGAGGCGTTGAGGGCCCGGCCGGAAGAGATCGAGCACCTGTTCGTTGCCGAGGGGCACCTGGCCGAAAGCCACGCCGCCGAGCTGTTCTCTCGCGCCCGCGATGCCGGGGTGCGGGTGCACCAGGTCGCGCGCGAACGGCTGGCGGCGCTGGCCGAGGGCGGCGTGCACCAGGGCGTCGTCGCCGAGGTGCGCGAGTACCGCTACGCCGAAGTGGCCGACCTGCTCGGCATCGCCGAGGCCGCCGGGCAGCCCGCCCTAATCGTCGTGCTAGACGGCATTCAAGATCCGCAGAACCTGGGGGCGATCATCCGGTCGGCCCACGCGCTCGGCGCGCACGGCGTGGTGGTGCCGAAGGACCGCGCCGCGGGCATCACCGGGGCGGTCGCCAAGGCCTCGGCCGGCGCCATCGAGCACTGCCGGGTGGCGCGGGTGGTGAACCTGTCGCGGGCGCTCGAAGAGTTGAAGGAAGCGGGGCTCTGGGTGGCCGCCGCCGACCCGAAGTCGGCCGAGCCGCTCTGGGGGGCCCGCCTGGACGGCCCACTGGCGGTGGTGGTGGGGGCCGAGGGCGAGGGGGTGCGCCGCGGGGTGTTGGAGCACTGCGACCTGCGGCTGGCCATTCCGATGGCCGGTCAGGTGGCGTCGCTGAACGCGTCGGTATCGGCCGCGGTGCTGCTGTACGAGGCGGCGCGGCAGCGGGCGCCGGCGACAGGAGGGTCGGCCTGACCCATAGACTGCTTGACTTGGCGCGACGCTCCCTAATAAAAGGTCGCGCCTTTCGGTCGAGCGGCGGTTTTACGTGAAGTTTCGATGCCTTGCCGGTGTAGCTCAGCTGGTAGAGCAACTGATTTGTAATCAGTAGGTCGCGGGTTCAAGTCCCGCCGCCGGCCAAGCGGTGCGGAGTTGGACTGGGTTGAAGCAAGGAGCACGAGGCGAAGAGGACGAGACGAACCGGAGGGGTACCGAAGCGGCCAAACGGAGCAGACTGTAAATCTGCCGGCTCTACGCCTTCGTTGGTTCGAATCCAACCCCCTCCATCGAGAGCTCGGAAGTAGAGGTTGAACGCAGTGTTGGTACAGAGAGGTTCATGCGGGAATAGCTCAGTTGGTAGAGCATCAGCCTTCCAAGCTGAACGTCGCGGGTTCGAGCCCCGTTTCCCGCTCCAGAGAGGCGAAGTGATTCATAGCAGCGCCCTGATAGCTCAGATGGCAGAGCGCATCCTTGGTAAGGATGAGGTCTCCAGTTCAATCCTGGATCAGGGCTCCATTTCTAGCGCCGGGCAAGGAGCAACATGAGCAAGGAAAAGTTCGACAGGACGAAGCCGCACGTCAACATCGGCACCATCGGTCACGTTGACCACGGCAAGACGACGCTGACCGCGGCCATCACCAAGGTGCTGGCCAAGTCGGGTGGGGCGACCTTCCTCGCCTATGACCAGATCGACAAGGCGCCGGAAGAGCGCGAGCGCGGCATCACCATCGCGACCGCGCACGTCGAGTACTCGACGAAGAACCGGCACTACGCCCACGTCGACTGCCCGGGCCACGCCGACTACGTGAAGAACATGATCACCGGCGCCGCGCAGATGGACGGGGCGATCCTGGTGGTCTCGGCCGCGGACGGCCCGATGCCCCAGACGCGCGAGCACATCTTGCTCGCCCGCCAGGTCGGCGTGCCGTACATCGTCGTCTACCTGAACAAGATCGACATGCTCGACGACCCCGAGCTGCGCGAATTGGTCGAGATGGAAGTCAGGGACTTGCTGAAGAAGTACGAGTTCCCCGGCGACAAGATTCCGATCGTCCCCGGGTCGGCCCTGAAGGCGCTCGAGGGTGACACCTCGGCCATCGGCGAAGGTTCAATCCTCAAGCTGATGGAAGCGGTGGACACCTACATTCCGACGCCCACCCGGTCGCTGGACAAGCCCTTCCTGATGCCGGTCGAGGACGTGTTCTCGATCGCCGGCCGCGGGACGGTGGCGACGGGCCGCGTCGAGCGCGGCAAGGTGAAGGTGGGCGAGGAAGTCGAGATCGTCGGGCTGCGGCCGACCACCAAGACGGTGGTGACCGGCGTCGAGATGTTCCGGAAGCTGCTGGACGAAGGGCTGGCCGGCGACAACATCGGGGCGCTGTTGCGCGGCCTGAAGCGCGAGGACGTGGAACGGGGCCAGGTGCTGGCGAAGCCGGGCAGCATCACGCCGCACACCAAGTTCAAGGCGCAGATCTACGTCTTGACGAAGGAAGAGGGCGGGCGGCACACGCCGTTCTTCAAGGGGTACCGGCCGCAGTTCTACTTCCGGACGACGGACGTGACGGGGACGGTGAAGCTGCCGGACAACGTCGAGATGGTGATGCCGGGAGACAACATCGCGATCGAGGTGGAATTGATTACGCCGATCGCGATGGAAGAGAAGCTTCGGTTCGCGGTCCGCGAGGGCGGCCGCACCGTCGGGTCGGGCGTGGTGGCCGAAATCATCGAATAACACCCGCGTCGACCCCGCGTCGGCAGTCAAACCCATTGCCGAGGGGGAAGCCGAGAAGGCTTTCCCCTCTTGCCGTTAGAAGAGAAGCGTCATGCCCAAGGGAAATCGCAGCATCATCTCTCTCGAGTGCTCGGTGTGCCACGAGCGCAATTACTCGACCACCAAGAACCGCCGCAAGCAGCAGGACAAGCTCGAACTCTCGAAGTTCTGTCCGCGCTGCCGCAAGCACACGGCCCACAAAGAGGGCAAGGTCTAAGCGCACGGGCATCTAGGCCAGTAGCTCCAACGGTAGAGCAGCGGTCTCCAAAACCGCGTGTTGGGGGTTCGAATCCCTCCTGGCCTGCCACCTTTTCGAGGAAGTGTGAGGAGCGTGAAGGAACGATGACGACGGCAACGGAACAGGCGAACCGCTCGGGGATGGACCCCCAGCGCCTGGTGGTCATCTTCTACCTGGCCTTCGGCGTCGTGCTGGCGCTCTTCCTCGATCACGTGCTCGAGCTGGCCTGGGCTTCCATCGGCCTGTCCAACCCCGACGTCGTCGAGGGGCTGGGCTGGCGGGTGACGACGCTGCTCGGCGTGGTGCTGGCCGTCGGCGCGGGCCTGTTCTCGTACTTCTACCCGAAGACCAAGACGCTCTCGCTCGAGGTCGCGAGCGAGCTGATGAAGGTGACCTGGCCGTCTTGGGCCGAGACCCGCGTCTCGACGGTGGCGGTGGTGGTCGCCTCGGTGGTGGCCAGCCTCATCCTCTTCCTCTTCGACTGGCTCAGCTATCACGTCATGATCGACTGGCTGCCGCACCTGTGGGGAAAGCTCTAATGACCGACAAGCGCTGGTTCGCGGTTCACACCTACTCGGGCTTCGAGAACAAGGCGAAGAAGAGCCTCGAGGACAAGATCCGCCTCGAGGGGCTGGCCGATCAGTTCGGCGAGATTCTCATCCCCATGGAACACGTGGTCGAGATGGTGAAGGGCGAGAAGAAGACCTCGAAGAAGAAGATGATGCCCGGCTACATGCTGGTGCAGATGGAAATGAACGACCGCACCTGGCACCTGGTGAAGAACACCCCCAAGGTGACGGGCTTCGTGGGCGGCGCGCCCAACCAGCAGCCCCCGCCGATGAGCAACGCCGAGGTGGCGCGGCTGACCACCCAGATCTCCGAAGGCACGCTGAAGCCGAAGCCCAAGGTGCAGTTCGAGGACGGCGACACCGTGCGCGTCATCGACGGCCCGTTCGCCAACTTCAACGGCACCGTGGAAGAGGTGAACCCCGACAAGGGGCGGGTGAAGGTGCTGGTGTCGATCTTCGGCCGCGCCACGCCGGTCGATCTGGACTTCATGCAGGTCGAGAAGACCAGCAGCTAGGAATGACGGACCTCGGCGGGTGGTCCGCCGATCGCAGCACCCGTGGGAGAGCGTCGTTCAAACGCTCGATTGCACCACGGCCAAGAAAGGCAACTAGCACATGAAGAAGATCACAGGGCAGGTGAAGCTGCAGATACCGGCGGGGAAGGCGAACCCCGCGCCGCCGGTGGGGCCCGCGCTCGGCCAGCAGGGCGTCAACATCATGGAGTTCTGCAAGCAGTTCAACGCGCAGACCCAGGCCCAGGCGAAGGACGGGTTGATCATCCCGGTGGTGATCACCGTCTATCAAGACCGGTCGTTCACCTTCATCTTGAAGACCCCGCCCGCGGCGGTGCTCTTGAAGAAGGCGGCCGGGCTGCACACCGACAAGAAGAAGGGCTCGGGCGCGCACAAGCCGGGCAAAGAGAAGGTCGGCAAGGTCACCCAGAAGCAGGTCACCGACATCGCCAAGATGAAGCTGCCCGACACCACGGCCGGGTCGCTCGAGGCGTGCGTCCGCACCATCGAGGGCACCGCCCGTTCGATGGGAATCGAGGTGGTGCCATGAGCTCACAGACCGGCAAGAAGTTTCGCGCCGCGGCCGAGAAGGTCGACCGCAACAAGCGCTACACCGTGGAAGAGGGCTTCAAGCTGCTGAAGGAAAGCGTCGACCTGCGCAAGACGAAGTTCGACCAGACCGTCGAGGTGGCGATGAACCTGGGCGTCGACCCCAAGCACGCCGACCAGATGGTGCGCGGCGCGGTGGTGCTGCCGCACGGCACCGGCAAGACGATGCGGGTGGCGGTGTTCGCCAAGGGCGAGAAGCAGAGGGAAGCCCAGGAAGCCGGAGCCGACGTGGTGGGCGAGGCCGACCTGGCCAAGCGCATCGAGGAAGGCTTCATGGACTTCGACACGGTCATCGCGACGCCCGACATGATGGGCGTGGTGGGCCGCCTGGGTAAGGTGCTGGGCCCCCGGGGCCTGATGCCGAACCCCAAGGTGGGCACCGTGTCGATGGACGTGGCCAAGGCCGTCCGCGACGCCAAGGGCGGCAAGATCGAGTTCCGCGTCGAGAAGGCGGGCATCGTGCACGCGCCCGTCGGCAAGGCGTCGTTCTCGGCCGACAAGCTGCGGGAAA
>JAHFDQ010000340.1 GCA_023248915.1 Archangiaceae bacterium
GCAGGTGATGTGCGTCGAGCACGGGCGATGGGCGGGGTCAGACCTGACGTTCCGCTCGAGCGGGCAGGTCGCCCACCCCGACCTGCGGCGCGCGGCGCTCTTCGACGGGCAGTCCGCGGTCTGGAACGAGGTGGCGCGAAAGTCCCAGGCGACGGGAGTGCAGAGCTCGACCGGCACGTTCCGGCGGGTGCTGCAGGACGAGGCCACCCGCGCCCGCATCCAGCGGTACGTGGACGAGCTCGACGAGAAGCTGCCCCGAAGCGAGCGATTGGCGGGTTACGCGGTGGCCATCAACGGCGACCTGGCGGTAGTCGACCTCTTCGACAGCCCCAAGCTGGTGCGGAAGCTGCAGCGGAAGCTCTTGGCTTCCTACGTCCTCGCGGGGCTCGAGCGGCAGCCGCTGCCGGAGGGGGTGCTCCGCGCCAAGGCCAGGGCCATCAGCAAGAAGTCGGTCGATAGCTTCATGAACCAGGCGTCGAGCAACCAGGTCTATGAATTAAAGGGCAAAGCGGTACACGGCACGTTTTTCGCCAAGCCGGGCGGTACCCCGGGGAAATAGGATGCCGTCCGTGCCTCGCGTGGTCGCCATGTTCGGTCCGTGCCGCGGCGTCGTCCGCGAGATCGACTCGGGGCTGACTGTCGGCCGCGCGGGCGAGGTGGGGTTGCAGCTCATCGACGAGAAGGTTTCTCGCGAGCACTGCCGCATCGAACCGGCGCCGGGCGGGACCGTCGTCCGCGACCTGGGTTCGCGCAACGGCACCTGGCTGAACGGCAAGAGGCTGGACGGCCCGGCGCCGCTCGGGCCCGGAGACGCGATCGGGGTCGGCGAGAGCGTCCTGTTCTTCGAGCCGTCGTTCGAAGCGCTCTTGGCGAAGGACGGGACCTCGACGCTGGTGCTGCGGGCCAGCCCCTCTGCCGAACCGTCGGGAGCCGGCGAACCGGGGCCGGCCGCGCTGGAGAAGGCCGGGGCGCTGGCGCTCGAGGCGGCAGGCGCGCGGGGTCAGGCCGAGGTGATTGATCTCTTGGCCGCGACCGTCACCGCGGCGCTCCAGCCGTCTGGGCTCGCGGTGCTTTCGCGCTCGGGCTCGGGCGGCCTGTCGGCGACGTTCGCGCGGCCCGCGGGCGTGCAGCTCTCGGTGAGCCGGGCGCTGGTCGATCGCGCGCTGCGGTCGGGCCACGCGTTCGCCTCGGCCGAGGAACAGACCGACGGCGAGTCGGACGATCTGACCACCCGGGTGCGGGCCCGGCCGGGCTTCGTCTTGTGCGCTCCCCTCTACGCGGGCGGCGCCGAGCTGGCCGCGCTCTGCCTCTTGCGCGCGCGAGCGTTCGGGCCGGAAGAGATCGCGCTCGCCGAGGCCCTGGCGGCGGTGGTGGGCCCGGCGCTCCGGCCCGAACCGGCGCCGCCCATGGAACCGGACGCCGGGCCGGTGGCCGAGAGCCGGGCGATGCGCGAGGCGCTCGAGCTGGCGGGCCGCGCCGCGCAGGTGGCTTCCACGGTGCTCGTCACCGGCGAGACCGGCACCGGCAAGGAAGAGCTGGCGCGCGCCATCCACGTCCGGGGCGGGCGTGGGCAGGGGCCGTTCGTCGCGGTGAACTGCGGGGCGATTCCGGGCGAGCTCGCCGAGTCCGAGCTGTTCGGCCACGAGAAGGGGGCTTTCACCGGAGCCGTGGCCAGCCGGACCGGCGTCTTCGAGCAGGCCGACGGAGGGACGTTGTTCCTCGACGAGGTGGGAGACCTGCCGCCGGGGCTTCAGGTGAAGCTGTTGCGCGTGCTCCAGGACCGCCGGGTGACGCGCGTCGGCGGCCGCCATGCCGTCCCCGTCGACGTGCGGGTGGTGGCGGCGACGCACCGCGACCTCGAGCAGGCGGTGGCGAAGGGGGCGTTCCGCGACGATCTCTTCTGGCGACTGAACGTGCTCCGAATTCACCTGCCGCCGCTGCGCGAGCGCCGCGAGGACGTGCTGCCGCTGGCCGAGCGCTTCCTGGCTCGGCTGGGCCGCGAGCTGGGGGTGCCGGCGAGCGGCTTTTCCCCCGAGGCGCGCCGGGCGCTCATTGCGTGCCCGTGGCCGGGCAACGCGCGGCAGCTCTCCAACGCGGTCGAGCGCGCCCTGGTGCTGCGCGGCTCGGAAGGCCCGATCGGACTGGCCGACCTTCCGACCGAGGTGCTCTTCCCGGCGCTGCCGAGGCCCGGCAGCGCGGAAGGCCGGACGCTCGGTGAGCTGGTGGGGGCGCTCGAGCGAGAGCAGGTCACCCTCGCCCTGCGTCGCGCCCAGGGGGTGAAGTCGGCGGCGGCCGAGGCGCTGGGCATCTCGCGACCGACGCTCGATCGGAAGATCGAGGAATATGAGATCCGGCTCTTCGAATGAAGTTTCTCTGCCCGAGCTGCCGCGCCCCTCTGACCGGTCCGACCGCGCAGGTGGTGGCCTGCCCGGCGTGCGGGGTGGCGGTCGACCTGACCCGCGTCGAGACGGCGCCCGGCGAGGCTCGACTGGCTCCCGAGGTGGACCTGACTGCCGAGCCTCTCGGGAAGTACCACCTGTCGCGCCGAATCGGCTCGGGCGGCATGGGCGCGGTGTACGAGGCGACCGGCCCGGAAGGCCGGGTGGCGGTGAAGGTGCTGTCGACGATGCTCGCGGCCGAGCCGGCGCTGCGCGAGCGCTTCCGGCGCGAGGCCCAGGCGCTGCGAGCGGTGTCACACCCCCACGTGGTGCGCGTCTTGGCCGACGGCCAGGACCGGGGCTTCTGTTGGTACGCGATGGAGCTCGTTGAAGGGCCCGACCTGCGCGCCCGGCTCCAGCGCGGGCCGCTCGCTCCCGCCGAGGCGCTCACCCTAGCGAAGGAACTGCTCGGCGCGCTGGAAGCGGCGCACGCCGCGGGCCTGGTGCACCGCGACGTGAAGCCCGGCAACGTCCTGTTGTCCCCTTCGGGCGCGAAGCTTTGCGACTTCGGCATCGCGAAGCTGGACGGGTCGGCGACGCTGACGGAATCGGCGGCGCTCCTGGGGTCGCTTCGGTACATGGCGCCCGAGCAACGCCACGGCCGAACGGACCGCCTGACCGATCTGTACTCGCTCGGGCTGGTGCTCCACGAGGCGCTGGCCGGAACTCTGCCGCCCGAGGGCACGTTGCCGGCTGGGCCTAGAAACCTCGTCCGCCTCGTGCAGGAGCTTACCCGCGAGTCGCCGCGTGATCGGCCGCAGAGTTCGCGCGCCGCGCTGGACCTTCTCGCGGCCCGCTCGCGCCGCGCGCTCGTCGCCGGGGCCGTCGGCGTCGCTTCGCTGGTCGTCGCCGGCCTCCTCGCGGGAGGGCTGCTCTCAAATTCGCCTACGGTGGCGAAGACCGAAGAACCGCCGGTGTTGAAGCTCGAAGACTTGACCGGGTCCGGGTCGGGCTTGCGGGCCCGGAACCTCGCGGCAGCGCCCGCCGAGAGCCAGGCGGTTCCCACCATGCCGGTCGAGGAAGGCCAGCAGCCGGCTTCCCAGGTCGCGGTCCCGAATGCGGTGTGGGAACGGCCGCCGGCGAACACCAGAGCCGGGCCCAAGGAGGTGAGCCGCCCGCCGTCGAAGAAGAAGGGCGTGTCCAAGAAGGATCTCACCGGCGAAGTCGACGAAGTCCTGGGAGCTTCCTCGAAGTCGAACCTGGCGAAGCCGAGCGTGAAGAAATGAGCCCGCACGAGCACTCTCACTCCGGCCACGCTCACGGGGCGCGTGGGCCGCACGGCAACCCGGCGGACCTCGCCGGGTACATCGCGCGAATGGAAGACCCCTCGCGCGACGAATGGCAGCGGCCGGACGAGGTGATCGCCGCGCTGGGCCTCCGTCGGGGAATGCAGGTGGGGGAGATCGGCGCGGGGCCGGGCTACTTCACGCTCAGGCTCGGCCGCGCGGTGGGCGCATCAGGCCACGTGTTCGCGGTCGAGGTCGAGCCGGAAGTCCTCTCCGTGCTGCGCGACCGTATCGAGGCTTCGGGGCTGCGCAACGTCAGCCCCGTGCTCGGGCTCCCGGCCGACGCGTTCGTGCCTCGGGGGAGTTGCCAGCGCATCTTGATGTTGAACGTCTTCCATCACTTCCCTGCGCCGGCCGCGTACCTCGAGCGGCTGGCGACTTCGCTCGCGCCGGGCGGCACCCTGGCGATCGTCGACTTTCACGATCGCGAGACGCCGGTGGGGCCGCCGGTCGAGCTTCGGGTCTCACGGCGACAGGCGCTGGCGCACGCGCGGAAGGCCGGCCTGAGAGTGGTGCGCGAGCTGACCTTCCTGCCGCACCAGTACTTCGTCGTCCTGAAGACTGGCCGCGCTCGAACCGTGAAGTAGCGCCGGCGCCCCTACCCCGCGCACAAGAGCTTGATGTCGACCGCCTTGTCGTCCGCCCGGCGGTGGCACTGCTCGTCGAAGTGAATGCGTCCCGGCTGGTCGGCGGTCGGCGCGTCGAAGGCCGAGATGCCGCCATTCGCCTGGGTGCAGATCACCTTGGCGCCGTCGTAGCGGAGGATTTCCACCACCAGCAGCCGGGGGTCGGGAATGTTTCGCACGTCGAGCGTCTGGCTGACGTTGGCCAGCCCGGCGATGGCGACGAGCGTGTCGCGGTACGACGCCTTGCAGATGGAATCGAGGTTGGCCAGCGTCCGGTCGAACAACTCGGCCATCAACCGGTGCCGATACCCGGGGCCGTTCGACGTCGGGCAGCCGAGGTTCTGAAGCCCGCCGTCCACGAAGACCGCCTGCGCCTGCTTGGTCGTCATGTCGACCGGCGCGATGGCCGCCCAGACCACCTCGCGCGCCGCGCCGGTGCCGTCCTTCAGTTGCTCGCTGAAGATGACGTGGTAGTCGAGCACCGGGGTCAGCAGGTTCGACTGATCGCCGCAGTAGTCGATGCCGGCGTCGGGCCCGATGTAGACCTGCGCCGGCCGGCCCATCTCGCTGCAGTCGTCCTCGTCGGTCAGCACCACCACCAGCAACCTCGCCCGGTCGCGCAGGAAGCCGCCGTTGCCGCCGCCTTCGACCGAGATCGCCGCTAGGTCGGACGCCAGCGCCAGCCTCGCCGCCTCGAACGGAGTCTCCTGCCCCGAGCCCTGCGTCCCCTGCCGCACCAGGCGGGCGAACTTGGGCACCAGCAGCGGGTCTTCTCCCGAGAGCACCCGCTCGGTGCCCGTACCGAGGGCCACGCCCCCGTCCGCCGCCTCGTCGGGCACGGGCTGCAAGAGCCCCGACTGGGTTGGGTAGGTGCGGTAGCCCTCGAGGTTGGCGACCTTGCTGTGCTGGTACACCGACGTCGTCACGACGCCGATGTGGAAGTCCTGCGAAACGCCTCCGCCCTGGCGAAGCTCGTTGACGAACGAGGTCAGCTCGCTGGCGACCCCCGCCTGCTCTTCGGCCATCGAGCCCGAGTTGTCGATGACGAAGAGCACGTCGAGCTTCTGCGGATCGATCAGCGGCTGCTGTTCCGAGCACCGGCCGGGGACGGTCGACCCCGGGTCGTCGGCCGGCGAGCGGCACATGGCGCAGCCGACCGAGGTGGCGGCGAGGACGGCCAAGGTGCTGGCGAATGGGCGCGGGCGCGACATCGGGCTCTACGCGACGAGATTGTGCCCCATCATCATCCCTGAGTCGAAACGGCGCCCGGTTCGCTTGCCAGAGGACTTTTGATTGCTACCCTGGGGTTCCCTGCACTACAAGCGTCGGGCTTCCCCTGCAAACCGGAAACGGCTCTGCACCGGCCGCCGCGGCGCGTTACTGAAGTCGAGACACCCACGAGAGGCTCGAGAAGACCATGCCTGAAGAAAAGAAGAAGGGCAGCGCGGCGACTCCGATGGCGGCTCCGATGGTCCAGCCCGGGCTGATCAACAAGGACGACATCCCGCAGGTGCTGCCGATTCTGCCGTTACGCAACTCGGTCTTCTTCCCGGGCGGCGTGCTGCCGCTCGCCGTCGGCCGCCAGAAGACGATCGCCCTCATCAAGGACGCGGTGCGCGACGACCAGGTGATCGGCGTCGTCACCCAGCGGCGCGCCGAGGAAGAAGACCCGGGCTCGTCCGACCTGTACGCGATGGGCACCGTCGCCCGCATCGTCAAGCTGTTGAAGATGGGCGAGGACAACTACTCGCTGGTGGTGCAGGGCCTGGCGCGCTTTCGCGTGCTCGACCTGGTGCAAGAGACGCCCTACCTGAAGGCGCGCATCGAAGCGGTCGAGGACAAGACCGCCGCCGAGAACGTCGAGGTCGAGGCGCTGGGCATCAACCTGAAGAAGCTGTCGCGCGAAGTCATCGAGTTGATGCCCGAATTGCCGGCCGCTGCCACCGAGCTGGTCGAGTCGATCTCGCACCCGGGCCACCTGGCCGACCTGATCGCCGCCAACATCGACGTGCCGATCGAAGAGAAACAGGCGGTGCTCGAAACGGTCGACTTGAAGGCGCGCATGAAGCTGGTCCTCGAGATCCTGAACCGCAAGCGCGAGATCTTGAAGCTGTCGAACAAGATCGACTCGGCTGTGAAGGGCGAGATGTCGAAGACCCAGCGCGAGTACTACCTGCGCCAGCAGTTGAAGGCGATCAAGGAAGAGCTCGGCGAGATGGGCGAGGAAGAGGAAGAGCTCGACGAGTTGCAGGAGCGGCTGAAGAAGGCGGGCCTGCCGCCCGAGGTCGAGAAGGTGGCGACGAAAGAGCTGAACCGGCTGAAGACGATTCCGGCGGCCTCTTCCGAGTACACGGTGTCGCGCACCTACCTCGACTGGATCGCCGACCTGCCCTGGTCGAAGCAGAGCGAGGACAACCTCGACATCGACAACGCCCGGAAGATCCTCGACAACGATCACTTCGGCATTCAGAAGGTGAAGAAGCGCATCCTCGAGTACCTGGCGGTGCGCAAGCTGAAGAACGACATGAAGGGCCCGATTCTGTGCCTGGTG
>JAHFDQ010000341.1 GCA_023248915.1 Archangiaceae bacterium
CCAGGGCCGGGTCCATTTGCAGCGACTGGGTGTAGTTCCCGGACGGAGGATCGTACGGGGTGGGAAATCCCCACGAGCTCAAGTTGCGACCGTCCCAGGCGCCCAACCCGCTGAAGGCGAAACCGTAGCCGGCGGCGCCCACCGCGAACGAATCGGAGACGAAGGTGCTGGCGAACCCGTCGCCGGCGTTCGACGGTTCGAGGTCCGTGACCAGACCGTCTCGGGTGCCGAGGAAGGTGCAATGGTCGACCGAGGTCCCGATGTTGGACCTCAGGAAGACGGGCCGGTCACTCGCGTCGACGGCAGCGAAGTCCCGAATGAGGGTGCCAAGCGGTAGGGCCCTCTGGGAAGAGCCGCGCGAGGAGTAAAAGTGGGCCGCTTGCCACTCGCCGAGAGAGATGCTGCCCAACAGGCGCGCCCCCTGTTGCCACGGGCCGGACGAGCCGATGAACCCCGTCTGCTGGCCTTCGGAAATGCAATTCTCGACCGTGTGCCCGGACGACTCGGCCTCCATCATGACGGCCACGTCACCCCGGGTCACATCGACGGTAGCGAAGCCCCCGTCCAGGTCCGGCCTGTCCCGCGAGTTGAAGAAGCAGCGACGGACTGAGCACTCGTGCGAGCGATAGAGAACCAGCCCCACGTTGTGGAAGTCGAGGAACTCGCATTCCTCGAGCTCGACCTGACTGCTCGAGTCGACGACGAACAACGCCGAATTTCGATACCGGTTGTCCCGACTCACCAGCAGCCTGGAGAACCCCAGGTGATCACTCTCGCTCGCCACCGCCACTGTGTCGCTGCCCCCGCTGGTGTCGCCTCCCGTGAGGCGCAGCCGCTGGAAGCTCCAGTACGAGCAGCGGTGGACCTCCAGCCCCACCGCCAGGCCACCGGGGTTCAGCCACGCCTGGCGTTCGTTGGCGGCGCGCACGGTGATGGGCGCGAAGGGCAGGCCCTGGCTCGCTCCGGCGCTGCAGTCGGCTTTGAGGAGCCCGGTGGTCCCCGAGGTGTAGGGCCCGTCGAGCAGGGTCAGCACGTCCCCCGGGCGCAGGCGCGGTACCGCGTAGGCGAAGGTGAGCCAGGGCCCGGCCTGGGTGCCGGTGTTCGTGTCGGCACCGCCCGGCGCGACGAAGTACTCTGCCGCGAGCGCGGCTCCCGAGGGCAGCGACGCGATGGACAGGGCCCCGAGGAACACCCAACGGTAAGATCGGGCCCCCTGAGAACTCATCGCGGCGCAACCTTACACGGGCTTAGTAAGAACTGTAGAACGTCGAAGCCCCTGGGCGCCCCGTCCAGCGTGCCGAGTCACCGTCCGCGGCGCTGCAACAGGCGGCCGCTCAGCGCCAGCGCCAGCAATGCGGCATACCCAGCCCGCGAGCAGCCGCAGGGGGCGGCGCGATAGTCGAAGCCGTGGAGTTGAGGAGCCGGGTCCCAGGTGTAGCCGCCGTCGAGCGCTTCGAGGACGCCGGCGAAGTTGAGGCCCGCGTCCGGAGCTGGGGTTGCGCCATAGGTTCCGAAGTTCGCGAGGTCCACTCGGGCACGGCGATCACCTGGGTGAACTTGGCCGGGAAGGAAAGCTCGAGGGGCGCGGTCAGGACCAGCGTGCCCGGCAAAACGGCATCGAGCCGCGCAAGCTCCCACTGACCCGGGCCGGGACCGGTGAGGTCGATCGGTTCCGGCGCACCGGAATCGGGAGCGGGTAGCCCCGCGGTCTGCAGCACCATCACCAGCATTCCTCCCGAGAAGCCGGTGATGGACGAGACGGCGAGGCGGGCGCTTCCCGCTGCGGCGTCCGCGGTCAGCACGGCGTAGCTGTTGATGACTTGCACGCCGGCATCGACGGTGAGAGGGCCCGCGTTCCCGCTGCCGACCCCGAAAGTGTCGCTGGCCGCGCGCGCCGGCGCCGCGAGCAGAAGGAGGGCCGACACCAGTGTCTTGAGACTGCCGCTGAAGCGCACGGCCCCAAGCTAGATGAGCCCTCGCGCCCTGCACAACCGCGGAGAGGTGACGCGGTTCTTCGACTTGGGAATCCGGACGCCGGCGAATTACGCTGCCCTCCTTGCCGAAGGAGGGGCGCATGTCGTCTGGGTTTCGAGGGGCGGTTCTTGGGGGGCTCCTATTCGCGGTCTCGTGCGGCAGGACAGGCGAGCACGGCTCGCCACCGGCGGCCGCGCGGTCCGGAAGCGCAACGACGCGCCCCGCGATCTCGGCGCCGATCGACGTGGGCACCGTCATTCAGCACGTCCGCTTCGCATTTCGGGCCGACGGGGACACCTTCTTTGGCGGACGCGGCGCCTATGCCTCGAAGGTCATAGGCGACACCCTGAGCGTCACGCCGGTTCAGGCCCGGGGTAGTGGCGCGGCGTCGCCGCTCACCCTTCGCACCGTGTCGATCGGTCGCGGAGCCTCTCGCGCCAATTCGGCGGACGTCCGGGCACTTCCGCTAGACGATGGGTCGCTCACTGTCGCTCGCGGCGAGGCGTCGGAGCAGATCAAGAACACTCCGCGGGGGGTCGAGGTGAGCTGGACCTTCGCACATGAGCCGAAGGGAAGCGGCGACGTCACCGTGCGAGTTCGCGTCTCGGGCGAAGCGTTCAAGAGCAGCACCAGCGGTGGGCTTCACTTCGTCGATTCGGCGGCGCGAATCGGCGTCCGCTACGGGCACGCCACCTGGGTCGACGCGCGCGGCACGCGGACGGAGGTGGCGGCCGAGTACGCCCGAGAGGCGAGGGAGATTCGCCTCACCGTCCCGGCGGCGGTGGTCGCGGCGAGCGCCTACCCTGCCGTGCTCGACCCGACGATCGGCCCGGAAACCTTTCCGGACGGGCTGGTGACCATCTCTGACCCGGACGCCGCGTCGCTCCCCTCTGTCGCGTCGAATGGTTCGAGCTACCTCGTCGCGTGGCTGGACAGTGCGTCCGGGTCGGTCCACTCGACGCTCCTGGACTTGACCGGGGCATTGCTCAGCGTTGGAGACGCACTCAAGGAGGGGATGGCGCAGAATCCAAATGGCGGCACCGCGGTCGCTTCCGACGGCGCCGACTATCTCGTCGCCTGGTCGGAAGCGGTGGCGACCGGCGTCCAGGCGCGGCGTGTGAGCAGCACCGGCACGCCGCTCGGGGGCGGGGACTTCTCGATAGTTGCGTCGGGCGCCTTCCACCCGAAGATCGCCTTCGACGGCACGAATTTCCTCGTGGTTTGGGAAGACGCGCGGGGCGGCGCCAGCCACGACGTCTACGGCCAGTTCGTCGACAAGACGGGGGCCCTGGTCGGCTCGAACTTCCTCGTCTCGATTTCCTTGGCCGGGCCTCCCCCCGTGCGACTCGCGGGGGCGGTGCTGGGCAGCCCGAGCGTCGCGTTCGACGGGGTCAACTACCTCGTCGTCTGGCAATTGACCTCTGGGAACATCTACGGGCAGTTGGTCGCGCCGACCGGGGCCTACGTGGGAACCAGCAGCCCGGTCGTGACGAGCCCCCCGAGCTGCAGCGGACCGTCGGTCGCCTACAACGCCACCGACGCCGAGTACCTCGTCGCGTGCCAGGCGGGGGTGATTTACGCGCAACGGGTGACGACGGGGGGAGCACCCAACGGGGCCTCCGTCCAGGTCTCCTCCACCAACGCCACCAGCGCGCCGGCGGTCACCTCGAATGGAACGGGGAGTCTGGTGGTGTGGCAGTCCAATGCCGTCAAGAGACCGATTCAGGGTGCGCGATTTCTCGGGGGAGCCCTCCTCGACCCGGGTGGCTTCGAGATCTCTCCCAAAGGGGGAACCACGCCGGGGGCGGTCTCGGTCGCGAGCAGTGGGAGCGGCTACTTCAGCGCGTGGGGGGACTACTACTCGGCGAGCTACTCACAGATTCGCGGCGCCCGCGTGACGAGCGCCAAGGTCGTGCAGGACGTCCCGAGCCTGCTCGTCTCGGCGACGTTCGGACTCCCTTCGCGCTATTACACCGCGATTGCCTTCGACGGCACGAACTACCTCTTGGTTTGGACCGACGACCGTCCAGGCGGGAACGCGCAGGACATCTACGCCGCGCGGGTGACCCCGGGGGGCACGGTCCTCGAGCCCGCGGGGCTGCCCGTCGCAACGGCGCTGGGTCAGGACATCCGGCCCGCGGTGGCCTTCAACGGCACGAACTACCTGGTGGCGTGGTACTTCTTTCAGAACCCGGGAAGCGTCGTTCACGCGCGGCTCGTGAGCACGAGCGGAAACGTCGTCGGAACCGAGCTGAGCCTCGGCGCCGGGGCCGATCCGGCCGTCGCGTCCGACGGCAAGGACTTCGTCGTGGTGGCCTTCGACCAATTCGCCGGGACCCGCGTCTGGCGCGTCTCGGCGGCAGGTGCCGCTGACGCGACGCCCACGTTGTTGAGCCCGACCGCGGGCTGGGGCCCCGCCATCGACTACGACACCCGTGGCTTCTACGTCATCGTCTACGGAGTCAACTACGGCCAGCCGACCCAGGGGGTTCGCGCGACGCGGTTTGACGCGACCTTAGGAACCGTGGACGGCGTCCCCATCGACCTGGGGCCGGCCTATCAGAATCGCCTCAGCATCGCGTTCGACGGTACGAACCACCTCGTCGTGTGGGAAGGGTCCAGCTCGCCAAACTCCGAAGTGCGCGGGCGCCTCGTCCATTCGACGGTGTTGGGCCTGCAGATGCTCGGGGCCCTCCCCTACACGGTCCTCGCAAACTTCCCCGGCTATCCATACGACGGGCCGACCGTCGCGTTCGACGGCTCGGCCTACTTCATCGCGTGGGGCAACGGGAACGATCTGGTGCAGACGACCCGGACGTCCACCGCCCTGACGCTCGACCAGCTCACGATTCTCGACGCGACCCCGTACGACATCGCGAGCTACAGCGTCGAACCAGGCTTCGCGACCGACGGAAAGGGGGGCGTTGCCTTGACCTACTCGAACTTCGGCGGATTGACCAACATCGCGGCGGTCCGAATCATCGCGGATGACCTCGTGGGCGGAACCTGTTCGGACCCGTCGGACTGTCTCCTTGGCTTCTGCGTCGACGGGCGCTGCTGCGGCACCGCCTGCGGAGGGAACGACCTGACCGACTGCCAGGCGTGCAGCGTCGGCGCCGGGGCGAGTAGGGACGGGTACTGCTCGGTGCGCGGGGCGACAGCCGCCTGCCGTCCGTCCGTGGGTCCGTGCGACCTGCCGGAAATCTGCGACGGGCGAGCCACGGCTTGCCCGAGCGATGCGGTGCAGCCGTCCGGCACCGTCTGCCGTTGGTTCGCCGGGGCCTGCGACCAAGCCGAGACGTGCAGCGGTTCGAGCGCGACCTGCCCTGCTGACACCTTCCTTCCGAACACGGTCACCTGCCGTCCCGCGAGCGGGGTCTGCGACGTCGCGGAAGACTGCAGCGGCACCGCGGCGCAATGTCCCAACGACGCGTTTGCGACGACGGGCGTCTGCCGGGTCGCCAATGGTGCGTGCGACGTCGCCGAGTCGTGCAACGGGACCGGCCCCAACTGCCCGCAAGATTCCTTCGAGGTGGGAACGCTCTGTCGCGCGGCTGCGGCGGTCTGCGACCTCCCCGAGTTCTGCAACGGCGCCGGGCCGGGCTGCCCGGCGGAGACGTACTTGCCCGCAGGCTGGACTTGCCGCCCGTCCACGAGCGGGTGCGACCCCGCGGAGGTCTGCAGCGGCGGTTCGGAAGTATGCCCCAACGACCTGAACTCCTGCGTCGATGCGGGACTTCCAGACGCCGGGTCTGACGCCGGTGGCAGCGGGTCAGACGCCGGCAAGAGCGACGCCGGTAACGGCGACGCGGGCGATTCCCCACCGGACGACGCGGGCATCTCCGACGCCTCGGTCCCACCAAAGATCGGCTGTCCATTGGACGTCCTTGCCGAGGCGACGAGCAGCGCCGGAGCGACCCTCAGCTACCCCCCGGCCATCGTGGAGGACGCGGGGACGGCAACGCCGACCGTCACCTACTCGCAAGACGCGGGGACCGTCTTCTCTCTTGGAATCACGGTGGTGACAGCCACCGCGGAAGACGCCGCCAGCAACAGCTCATCGTGCACGTTCAAGGTGGCCGTGCTGGACACGACGCCTCCTTCCCTGACGTGTCCCGCGAACGTCCTCGCCGAGGCGACCTCGACTGGGGGCGCCGTGGCGACGTACCCGAACGCGACCGCGACCGACCTCGTCACGCCCTCGCCGACCGTCACCTACTCGGTGCCGTCGGGCACCCCCTTTGCGATGGGTGAGACGAGCGTCATCGTGACCGCGAAAGACGCGGCCGACAACACGTCCACTTGCGCCTTCAGGGTTACCGTGCGGGACAGCCTGGCACCCACGCTGTCGTGCCCGGCGTCCATGGTGGTCGAGGCGACGAGCGGTTCGGGGGCGACGGTGACCTACCCGAACGCCACCGTGGCCGACACGATTGGCGCGACCACGACGTACTCGAAGGCTTCGGGCACGGGCTTCCCGCTGGGAAGCACCACCGTCAACGTCGTCTCGTCCGACGTGGCAGGCAACACCGCGAGCTGCAGCTTCACGGTGCTGGTGCGCGACTCGACGGCGCCGACGCTCACCTGTCCCGCGAACGTGTCGGAAGTCGCGACGTCAATGGCGGGCGCGGACGCGACGTACCCGGCAGCGACGGCGACCGATGCGGTGTCGACGCCGACGGTCTCGTACACGAAGGCTTCGGGCAGCAGCTTCCCGGTCGGGACCTCGATCGTGTGGGCCTCCGCGACGGATGGCGCGGGAAACTTCGCGACCTGCAGCTTCACGGTGTCCGTCGCCGAGAGCCTCGCTGATGGAGGGACGGAACCCGACGCGGGTATCGACGCCGGCGGGACCGGAGCCGACGCGGGTATCGACGATGGCGGAACAGGCGCCGACGCGGGCGTCGACGATGGCGGAACGAGCGC
>JAHFDQ010000342.1 GCA_023248915.1 Archangiaceae bacterium
ACGTTTGGGGTTCGCAGCTAACATCGCGGAAATCTTGGACTTTATTCGGTCGCCTTCGCCCGCATACGAGGCCGCCCGCTTCAGATCGTCTGCGGCCTGGGCCTTTTGCCCCAGAGCCAGCTTCACCTCGGCCCGACCCAGGTAAGCACCCGCATCTTCAGGGGCCAGCTTGATCGCCACGTCGTACGCCGCCAGCGCCCCCGGCCCGTTGCCCGCGGCGAACTCGACCACCCCCAGGGCCTTGGCGAAGTAGGCGTCGAGCGGGTTGATCGCGTACAGCCCCTGGAAGAGCGTCCGGGCCTCGCTGATGCGCCCCTGGTAGTAGAAGAAGTAGGCCGTCTTGGCGATCGCGTGCAGCTCTTCGTCGGTGTAGCCGCGCACTTCCTTCAAGGTGGCCTTGCCATCAGCCCAGCGCTGCAGCCGGGCGGCGAGCGCTTCCTCTTCGGCCTCGTCGGTGGCTGCGTCGGACATGGCGGCTAGACGTCTTCGCCCTGCTGTTCGTCGCGAATCTTCCGCTGAATCTCGACCACCTCTTCGCTCAACTGGGCCACCAGCTCGAGCATCTGGGCTTCGCGGCCGAGCAGCGCCTTCAGGCGATCGAGCCGGTCGGGAGCCGCGCGCACCTGGGCCAGCCCCCGCTCGAGGGCCTGCCGGGCGTCGGCGTCGCCCCTTTCGGCCACGGAAAACAGGTGGGGCGCGTCGTGGTCGCCGTCCAGGTCGGCCTCGTGGCCGTCGGGGTGCGGCGGCAGCGGCAGGCGGAGCTCTTCCGCCGAGTGGGCCGGGCCGATGAAGTCGAGCAGGGCCGACGAGGCGATCGCCGGGTTCTTCGGGTCGCCCTTCTTGCGCGCCTTCTTGTCGCGGCCTAGTTGGCCACGGTCGATCTTCCGCTCGCGGACCAGCCCCGGGGCCCCCCAGGGCCACAGCGGCGCGCGAAACGGTTGGTTGATCTTCGCCATCTCGAGGCCGTCACTCTAGCCGAAGCGCTACTTCTTCGCCGCCGTCTGTTGCTGCAGGGCGAAGACGAAGTTCAGCACCTCGGCGACCGCGTCATAGAGGTCTTCGGGTATTTCTTGGCCCACCTCGACCCGGAACAGGGCGCTGGCCAGGGGCAGGTTCTTCATGATGGGCACCCCGGCTTGCCGGGCGATCTCGCGAATCTTCTCGGCCTTGAAGCGCAGCCCCTTGGCGATGACGCGCGGGGCCTGGTCCTTCTCCTTGTCGTACTTGACCGCGACCGCGATGTCGGCGTCTTCCACCATCGAGGCCATTGTAGCGGCCGGCGCCCGCGGGCGTCACTTCGCGGCCTGCTCCTCGGACAGGCCCCAGACGAAGGTCAGCACCTCGGCCACCGCGTCGAACAGCTCGGCCGGCACTTCCTGGCCGACCTCGAGCTCGTACAGCGCCCGCGCCAGGGGCACGTTGCGCAGCACTGCCACGCCGCGCTCGCGGGCGATCGTCCGAATCGCCGCGGCCACCTCGGCCTCGCCCTTGCACACCACCTTCGGCGCGACGCCGGTCCCCGCCCCCCGCTCGTACCGCAGCGCCACCGCCAGGTGGGTCGGATTGGTGATCACCGCGTCGGCCCCCTCCACCGCTTCCATCTGGGCGCTCTCGAGCAGCTCCATCGCGAACTCCTTGCGCTTGGCCTTCGCGTGCGGGTCGCCCTCGCTCTCCTTGTATTCCTTCTTCACCTCTTCCTTCGTCATCATCAGGTCCTTCTTGTACGTCTGCTGCTGGAACCAGACGTCGAAGATGGCGAAGGCGGTGAACAGCAACCCCACCCGCACCGCGACCCGGTAGATGAGCTCTCCGAGCACGTCGATCGTTTCCGGGGCGCCGCCCCCGAGCGTGCCCACCACCAGCGGCATCGCCCCCTTCACGACGCCGAACACCATGTAGCCGGTCAGGAAGATCTTGATCATCGACTTCATGAGCTCGACCAACTGCTTCTTGGCCACCATGTTCTTCAGGCCGGCGAGCGGGTTCAGCTTCTCGAGCTTGGGGGCGATGGCGTCGGTGGCCAACAGCGGCCCCACCTGGAGGAAGTCGACCAGGCCGCCGACCAGCGCGCCACTGAAGGCGATGGGCACGGTCAGGAACACCACCGCGGTCACCGCGAGGAACAGGGCCTGCACGGTCGCCACGCCGAGGTCGCGGGGGTGCGCCAGGTGGTCGAACGAGAAGGTGAACAACTGGGTGAACTGGCCCTGCATCGTGGGCCAGGTGGCCTTCAGCACCGCCAGCCCGACCATGAAGACCGCCACGCTGGTCAGGTCGCGGCTCTTCCAGACCTGGCCCTTCTTGCGGCTGTCGTCGATCTTCTTCTGCGACGCCTCTTCGGTTTTCTCGCCGCTCTCGTCAGCCATCGCGCGCCTCGCCGGTCAGGTGGCCAGCCGGACGACGTCTCCGATCAGCCGGAACATGCCGCCGAACTCCGTGGTGACCCGCTGGAGGATGAGGTGAATCACCAGGAACATCATCAGGACGGTCAGCATCGGCTTCAGCTGCATCGCCACGAAGAAGACCTGCACCTGGGGGGCGACGCGGTTGATCGTCCCCAGCGCCAGGTCGGTCAGGAAGGCGGTCAAGAAGACCGGCGCCGAGATGGCCAAGGACACCCGCATCATGTCGCCGAAGACGCGGATGAGCAGATCGAAGAACGGCCAGGCGCCGGCCGAGAACCGGGGGAAGCCGTCGAGCGGAATCGCGACCAGGCTGTCGGCGAAGGCCTTGATGACCAGGTGGTGGCCGTCGAGCGTCAGGAACAGCACCACCACCAACTGCAGCTTCAGCGACGAAAACAGCGACACCTGCTGCTGCAACTGCGGCACGTACACCTGCGCCATGTTGGTGCCCGCCATCGCGTCGATGAAGGTTCCCGCGATCTCGGCGGCGTTGAAGATCATCCCCACCACGAAGGACAGGGCGAGCCCCAGGAAGAGCTCCTTGCACATGAGGAAGAGAAACGGCAGCGCCGAGGTGGGAATGTTCTGCAGCCGGTCGGACACCGCCGGAAACAGCACCAGGCCGAGCGTCAGCCCCAACCCCAGCTTCACCTCGGGCGGCACCACCTCGCCCCCCAGGAACGGAGTGAGGATGATGACCGGCAGCACCCGCGACATCAAGAGGGCGAAGGTCAGCAAGATGACCGTAAAGCTGACCTGGAGGCCCAGGCTGTCGCCCAGGGCCGCGATGGCCTGCTGCAGGTTCATCGGCCGATCAGGTAGGGAAACCGGTCGAAGACGTGGAAGGTGAAGCGCAAGAGCTGGCTGCCTATCCACGCTCCCGAGAGCGCCAGCACGCCGAAGACGACGATCACCTTGGGGGCGAACGACAGCGTCTGTTCCTGAATCTGGGTGGTGGCCTGGAACACCGAGATGATGAAGCCGACCACCAGGCTCATCGCCACCGGCGGCGCCGACGCGACCAGCACCAGGAAGAGCGCTTCCTTGGTGATGAAGGTGAGCTCGTGCACCGCGCCTCCTACAGGTAGCCGACGACCAGCCCCTTGGCGATGAGGTACCAACCGTCGACCATTACGAACAAGAGCAGTTTGAAGGGCATCGAGATGGTGGTGGGCGACAGCATGTGCATGCCCAGCGCCAGGAGGATGTTCGCCACCACCATGTCGATGACGATGAAGGGCACGAAGAGCAGGAAGCCTATCTGGAAGGCCTCTTTCAGCTCGGAGACGACGAAGGCCGGGACGATCACCAGGAAGTCGCGGTCGCCCACCGCGGCCCGGTCCTCGTCGGTCTTCCGCATCTTGATGGCCAGCCCGTAGAAGAGCGCCCGGTCCTTGGTGGTGACCTTCTTCAGGAGGAAGTCGCGCAGCGGCTCTTTCGCGCGCTTGCCCGCCTCGAAGAGCTGCTCGACCGTCTTCGACGACAGCACCCCTTCCCCCGACTGGAAGGCGTTCACTTCGGCGGCCCGGTACATCTCTTGGCCGACCGGCGCCATGATGTACACGGTGAGGATGATGGCCAGCCCGGTGATGACCTGGGTGGGCGGAATCTGCTGGGTGCCCATCGCCGACCGCACGATGGAAAGCACCACCGAGATCTTCACGAAGCTGGTCACCATCAAGAGGACGAACGGCACCAGGCCGAGCGCCGCCAGCGCGATGATGAGCACCAGCGGCCGCGACGCGAACGAGCTGGCGTCGAAGGCGCTGCCGCCCGAGTCGCTCACCGCGTCGGCGGTGGGCTGGATGAACTTCTTCGGCGCCCCCAGCGCCGCGCCGGGGCCGAGCAACAGGGCCGCGGCGTACAGCCAGCCCCGGGCGCGGTCGAGCGTGCTCTGGGAAGTGCGAAGGCGGGAATTCACTCGGGCTTCCTAGGCGGACGGCGGCGGAGGGCCACCGCGCCGGGTGAGCAACTTCTGCAAGAAGGGGCTGAGCGCCAGCGGCGTCGCGACCCGCTCGCGCTGCAGCCGCTCGACCTCGGCCGCGTCAAGCTTGGCGATGAGCGACAGGCCGCCGTCGGCTCCGCCGACCAGCAGGTATTCGCCCGCCGCCTTGACGACGAACAGCGCGCGCTTCTGGTCGAGCGGTACCCGCTCGAGCAAAGTCACGACGGAGGCGTGACCCGAGGGCAGGCCCTTCAGCCCCATCAGGCGCCTAAGCCCGAAGTTGAGGGTGAGGTAGATGACCGCCAGCACGATGCCCAGCACCACCAGCGTGCGCAGGAGCACCCAGCCGTAGCCGAAGTCTTCGTTCCCCTGCGCCTCGTTCCAGGAAGGGCTCGCCAGATCGTCCCGGGCGGGCGGGGCCACTGCGGGCGCCGTGACGCTCCCCGCGCTCGAGGCGGGCACCGGCTTTGCCGCAGCGGACCCGGCGCCAGCCGTACCATTCGCGGTGGCCCGTGTCGCGCCACTCGCGGTGTCCGGGCGGCTTCCCGCCGGGGGTGCCGCTTCGCTTTCGGGCGCCGCGGCCCAGGCAGACCCGGCCGCCAGCCCAAACGCGAGCAGACCCCAGGCCGAAATTCCACGCCGTGGAACGGTCCTCACGCCCGAACCGTAGTGGATTGCCGCGCTCTCAGCCAGTTAGTGACAGCACGCGAACGCCCAGGTGGCCTTCCACCTCGACCAGTTCTCCGCGCGCGACCACCTTGCCGTTCACCGAGAGGTCGACCGGTTCGCCGGGGACCTTGTTCAGGTCGATCACCTGCCCGACCTTCAGCGAGACGACCTCTTCGGCCGTCACCGGCACCCGCGAGAGTTCGACCGTGATCTGCAGCGGGATGTCGTTCAAGAGCTCGGCTCCCTCGTCCTTGAGCGTGCCTTGTTCCAAGTTGATTCCTCCCACGGGCTCTGCTGTCGGGTTGGTCGACTCTTCGGACGGCGCCTCTTCGTCCTCGACGGGCGCCTCGCCCACCGGTTCTTCGGGGCCGGGCGCCGACTCTTCGCCCTGGCGCTGGTTCGCCGGCTCGCCCAGCGTGAAGGCGGTAATCCGAGCCTTGTACCGGCCCTCTTCCACCACCACGTCCGCCTCGGCGCACCCCGACCGCCCCGAACCCACCCGAAGCTGCGCCTTGCCGCCCTCGCCCTTGTCGGGGCGGGCGGTCAACTGGTCGACCAGCACCACGTCGCGCTCGCGCAGCTCGGCCAGCTCGGACGCGGAGATCTGCGCGTAGCCGATCTCGGCGCGCAGCGGCGTCTTCACCCTCGACAGCCGCCCGGCGTTGGCCGCGAGCATCGCCGCGCGCCGGCCGCGCTGCTCGGGGCCGTTGGCCGGCGGGTTGGTCAGGCCCAGCACCGTGGCGGGTATGAAGATGCGGAGAAACCCCGAGTGCGCGCCGATGACCGCCTTCAACTGCACCACCGCGACCATCGACTCGCCGTCCAGCGCCTGCACCGCTTCGTCCACGCTCTGGCACAGCCCCTCGAGCCGCAGCCTCGGCAGGCCGGGGTCGATGCGGGGCGAGAGCGCCTTCAGCGTCTCGAGGATGACGTACGACATCACCCCCTGCTCGATGTCGGTCAGCGGCCTCAAGGCTACGGTCTCGCCCGCGCCGCCCAGCAACAGGTCGATGGCCGCGTGGGCCAACCCGAGCTCGATCTCCAGGAAGCCGCGCGTCTTGTGCGGTAGCGGGGCCAGCACCGCCAGGAACGTCGGGTCGACCAGGTACTTCCGGAGGCCCTTGGGCGCCGTGACGTGGACGTAGTCCTCGACCAGGCGCACCTCTTCGTCGAACAATTCCTTCAGGCGGTCGCGGACGCCCTGGCTCGCGCTGCCGGTCGACCCGATGCCCGGCAACAGCCAGACCAGGCGCTGCGCCAGAATCATCTCGGCGCGGCTGACCTTCTCGAGGCCGCCGAAGCTGAAGTCGCGCCAGGCGCGCCCCGCCTTGTTGAACGTCGGAGCCTGCACCCGCATGGTGCGCTCGGACGTCCCGTGAGCCTTGCCCGCCCCCGAATCGCTCAAGCCCGCTCCTCGATCTTCAGGTCTTCCAGGGTGAGGCCGCGGCCCGAGAGCGCGCCCTTCAGGGCCTCGGCCTGCTCACCCAGCATTTTCAGCACCTTCCGGTCGCGCCCCGAGAAGACCGCCTTGATCTTCCCGCCCGAGCTCGAGACCTTGATGCTGAGCCCGGCCAGCACGTTGTCCTTCAGGTCGATCTGGAACTCCGAGCTGCCGGCGGCGTTGGTGCCCACCCGCACCCGCTCGACGATCTTCTGGGCGATCTCGTTGGCCAGCTTGCGCAGCCGCTCGGAAGCCCCGGCCTGTGAAGGCTGCTGCACCGGCACCGGCGCCATCAGCGCGGGGTTGAAGCGAAACCCCGCCGGCGCCCCGGCCTCGCCGCCCTTGCCCGACCCCTGGCCCCCGCCCTTCTGGCCGCCTCCGTCGGCGTCGGTTTTCGCCTCGCCCCGGTCGGCCTTGCCCACGCCCGCCTT
>JAHFDQ010000343.1 GCA_023248915.1 Archangiaceae bacterium
CGCCCACCCTCAACGACCTCTGCGGCAACCCCCGCACGGTGGGCACCTGCGGCGCCTGCACCGGCCCGGCCTACTGCGGCGGTGGCGGCACCGCCAACGTCTGCGGAGGCACGGGCCGCTGCACCTCGGGCGGCTGGTGCTGGATGAACCCGCTACCGCAAGGCAACCAGCTGAATTCGGTAATGACCTTCAGCTCGACCGACGCCTGGGGGGTCGGCGATTTCGGGGTCATCGTCCATTGGAACGGCTCGGCCTGGCTGCTCTCGACGTCGGGCACCGAGACCGACCTGCTTGGCGTCTGGGGAACCTCGACAAACAGCCTCTGGGCGGTCGGCGCGGGGGGCCTCATCCTCCGCTGGGATGGCACGAGCTGGACTTCCTCGGCGAGCGGTACCGGCAACACCCTCCGCGGCGTTCACGGCACGGGCGCCAGCGACGTCTACGCGGTGGGCGACGCCTCGACGGCGGTCCACTGGAACGGGTCGGCCTGGAGCGCCATCACCGTTTCCGGCGGCGTCGACCTGTACTCGGTGTGGGCCCTGTCCGCGACTGAGGCGTGGGCCGTCGGGCTCTCGGGAGGCAGCGGGCGCGGCCGGCACCTGACGGCGGCGGGAGGTCCCTTCAACTTCGCCACGCCGGGAGGGTCTCTGCCGCTCTACGGTGTCTGGGGCTCGGCCCCGACTGACGTCTGGGCGGTGGGCAACAACGGCAGCGTCTACCACTGGACCGGCGCCGCATGGACCACCGGGACGTCCAACACCGCCGAGAATCTGGTCGGCGTCTGGGGCACCGCCAACAACAACGTCTACGCGGTGGGCGACAACTCGACCGTCATCCGCTTCGACGGCTCGACCTGGGGCGCAATCGCCAACCCGGTGACCTCCAACTGGCGGGCCATTCGCGGCAGCTCGGCGACCAGCATCTTCTCGGTCGGTTCGGGCGCGGCGACAGCGTTCTGGAATGGAGCCACCTGGACCTCCAAGAGCCTCGGCTTCACCGCCGACCTGGCAGGCGTTTGGGCCAATGCGGCCAACAACGTCTGGGTGGTGGGCGCAGGGGGCACCATCCTGCACTGGGACGGCGTCACCTGGACTCAGTTCGCCAGCGGGACGACGGACGACCTGAACGCGGTGTGGGGCTCGGCGACGAACAACGTCTGGGCGGCCGGCTCAAACGGCACCCTCTTGCGCTGGACCGGCGCCACCTGGAACGTGCAGGGCTCGCTCGGCGACACCGTCTACGCCATGTGGGGTCGGGGCCCGGGCGGCAATGACCTCTGGGCCGTGGGCGCTGCGGGCTTCGCCGCGCACTGGAATGGCGGCGGCTGGACCAACATCTGGACCGAGCAGGGTACCAATGACCTCTATGGCGTCTGGGGCTCCGGCACCACCAACTGGTGGGCGGTCGGTGCCGCGGGCCAGCTGAGCCAGTGGACCGGCTCGTGGAACCCAGGGACCAGCAACACCGCCGAAGACATCTACTCTGTGTACGGAACCAACGGCAGCGACATCCTCGCCGTCGGCTCGAACGGCCTCGTCAACCACTGGGACGGCGCCTCGTGGACCCCCGGCACCGATGGCAGTTGGTGGTACCTGGGCGTGATGACTCGCGGCACCGACACCTGGTACGTGGCCGACGGAAGCTCGTCGCGCCGGGTGGGTGGCACCCCGACCAACTTCACCACCGGCACCTGGAACTGGCTCCGCGGCGTGTGGGCCACCACCACCACCGACATCTGGGCGGTGGGTGAGGGCGGCACCATCCTCCACCACAACTGAAAGGCGCGGGCGCCGCCGCCCTCAGCCCGTGGTCGCCCGGTACGCCGTTCCGCTGCCGACGACGCCGTACGTGCCCTCGCTGGCGGGCACCCACGCCGACTGCCCACGCTCCAGCGCCAGCGTTCCCCGGGCGCCGCGCAGCTCGAGAGCCCCCTCGGTGCACAAGAGAATCTCCGGGCCTCCCACCTTCAGGGAAAGACAGGCCGGGGCGGCGACGGTCAGCCTCGAGAGTCTGAACTCGGCGGCCGGGGTGACGTACCGTTCTTCTCCGCCCGCCCCGCGCTCGGCCGAGAGCGGCATCACCGGCCCGTCGCGAAAGTCGAGCACCGAGAACAGCTCGGGCACGTCCACGTGCTTCGGCGTCAGCCCCCCGCGCAGCACGTTGTCCGAGTTGCCCATGATTTCGACGCCCATCCCGTGCAGGTAGGCGTGCAGCTTGCCGGCGGGCAGGAACACGCCCTGGCCCGGCTGGAGCAACACCCGATTCAGCAACAGCGAGTTCACCGCACCGATGTCTCCCGGGTAGAGGCCGCCCAGCTTGACCGCCCACCGGCACTCGCGGGCGAAGGGGCCGCCTTCCCGAGCCAGCCGCTCGCACACCGCCAAAGTCGCGTCCAACAGCGCCGCTCGCCGCGCCGCGGGCCACTGCACCAAACCCTCGAAGACGGCGCGCACGCCGCCCCCGTCCGGGTGGGCCGCCAGCTCGCCGACGAGCGGAAGAAGCTCGGCCACCGCCAGCGACTGGAAGAGGCGCAAGGTCTCGCCCGCCGCCCGGAAGCCGCACAGCGCCTCGAACTCGGTCAGCGCGCACAGAAGCTCGGGCTTCGAGCTGTCGTCCCGGTAGTTCCGCTCGGGAGCTGACCGGGGAATGCCCGCGGCTTCCTCGCGCGCGAACGCCGCCTTCGCCTGCTCGGCCGAGGGGTGGGCCTGCAATGACAGAGGCGATTCCGCGGCCAGCACCTTCAAGAGGAAGGGCAGCCGGGCGCCAAAGGCGCGGTGCACTGCCGCCCCGAGCTCTTCGCCCGGAGCCCGCTCGATGACGTCGCGCAAGGACACCCACTTCCCGCCGCGGAGCACCTTCGAGGGCGCGCTCGGGTGGGCGCCCATCCACAGCTCGGCCTGAGGCCGGACCGCCTCCGGGCGCCCGAGCAAGGAAGCCAGCGCCGTGCGCGAGCCCCACGCGTATTCCTGGATGACGTTCTCGAGCAGGTCCACTTCGGGGCGAAGCCTATGATCCGCTCTCTGCCGCGTCATCCCCGCAAAACGCGCCACCACGGCAGTTCTCCTGGCCGGCTCTTGTGCCTAGACTCCCGCGCTGGTGGGCGACAACCTCGAGAATCCGACCTGGTTCGGCAGGTACCGCCTGACTTCGCGTCTGGCGACCGGCGGCATGGCCGAGGTCTACATCGGGCGGCACGTCAGCCCGTCGGGCCAGGCCGGGCCCATGGTCGCCGTGAAGAGGCTGCTGCCGCACCTCTTGTCCGACCGGATGGTGGTTCGGATGTTCCTGAACGAGGCGCGCATCACCGCGCAAATCAACCACCCCAACGTGGTGAGAATCATCGACCTGGGCCCCAAGCCCGGCGAGACGGGCGAACCCTACATCGCGATGGAACTGCTCGAGGGCCACTCCTTCGCCGACCTGCGCCAGCGCGCGGCCGCCGACGCGAAGCGGGTGCCCATCGGCATCACCCTGCGCGCCCTGACCGAGGCCTGCCGAGGGCTCGACGCCGCCCACCGCGCGGTCGACGAACAGGGGCGCCTGTTGTGCATCGTCCACCGCGACTTCACGCCCGACAACATCCACGTCAGCGTCACCGGCGACATCAAGGTCATCGACTTCGGCATCGCCAAGGCCCAGAACTGGGGCGCAGGCACCGAACCGGGCATGTTGAAGGGCAAGTTCTTCTACATGTCGCCCGAGATGATCGCCGGCCGGGAAGTCGACCACCGGGCCGACCTGTTCGCCGCGGGGGTGATGCTCTACGAGCAGCTCTGCGGCCGCCGGCCCTTCACCGGGTTGACCACCGAGGAAGTGGTGTCCCGCATCTCCGAGGGCAGGCCAAGGCGCCCCACCGAGTTCGACCCCTCGGTGCCGCCGGCGCTCGAGAACGTGTGCCTGACCGCGCTGCGCAAAGACCCTGACCGGCGATTCCCGAGCCTCCAGGAATTCATCACCGCCATCGACTCGGTGGGCGGGTCGGCCCAGGTGGCGTCGCAACAAGAGGTCGCGGAGTACATGCGCCACGTCTTCCCCGACGACAAAGACCCTCAGCGCCAGACGCTGCGCAAGGCGCGCCAGGCCGACCCCTCGCTCCCCGGAACCCGGCCGTCCGACGCGGCGCGCGACGCCGTCGGGGCAGGAGAGCTTCGCTCTGGGACAGAGGGCGGACAGGTCGCCACGGCCGAACCCGCCTCCGGGCCAAGCCTGAAACCGGCTCCCGAGGCCGCGCCCGCCGACCGACCCGCCGAGGCCGAGAATTCACCCCAACCCGCCGCCAAGACTGCGCGCTCGCTCCGGAGCTTCCGCGCTCCCGCCGCTGCGCTGCTCGGCTTCGCGCTGCTCTGCGGCGTCGGAGCCCTGGTTTGGCACGCCCGTCCTCCGCCCATGCCAGTCGCCGCCCGGCTGGCCGCGGGCGAGAAGGAGGCCAACCCGGCCAAGCGCGCCGACCTGCTGCTTCCGCTCGTCGCCGATTCCCGCTCGACGGCCGCCGACCTGGCCAGGGCCGGAGAGCAGTTGCTCGCCGTCCGCGCCCTCGACGCCGCGCTCGAGCTCGCGACCGCGGCCGAAGAGCGCTTTCCGAAGGACGCCCGGGGGTACCTGCTCGAGGCCCGGGCGGCGATTCGCTCGCGCCTGGGAAAGCGGGCCGAGGCGGCGCTCGTCAAGGCGAGCGCGCTCGCGCCCAACGACGCCGAACCGGACCTGCTCTTCGCCGAGCTGCGCGAGCTGCAGGGCGACAGCTTCGGCGCGCTCGACGCGGTGAGCCGCGCCAGCGCGAAGCAGCCGGGGTCGTCCGAGCTCGCGGCCCGCCGCGGCTACCTGTTGTCCCAGGCGGGCAAGCTGGACGAAGCGGCCGAGGCGTTGCAGGCCGTGCTGGCCAAGCGCAACGACGCGGCGTCGGCGGCCGAGCTGGCGTTCGTACGGTTCCGCCAGAACCAACCTGATGAAGCGCTGGGCCTGTTGAAGCGCGCGCTCCGCAAGGACGCCCAGCTAGCCAAAGCGCACTACTACCTGGGGGCGGTGCTGTTCCAGCAGGGCGACAAGAAGGGCGCCGAGCGCGCCTACCTCGAAGCCGACCGGATTGACCCGCTCGACCCGCGCCCGCTCACGGCTCTGTGCCAGATGCGCGCGCTGCTCAACTCGCCCGAGGTCGAGCAGACGCGCAGGGCGCTCTCGACCCGTTTTCCGCAGGAAGCGGCCAACCTGCTCGCGCAGTGCACGAGGTAGCCCGTTCAGCCCGGGCGCGTCCCGGGGGGACAGGGCGCGGTGACGGGGGGCGGTCGCCAGAGCGCTGCGCTGCGACGTCGGAGGCCCCTCAGCGAACGTCGACGGTCTTCAGCTCGCCGTGTCCGACCGCGATGCCCTCGACCTTCCGCTTCTCCCCACCGCAGTCGAGGTTCAGGTCGTACGTGCCGGGAAGCACCCAGGTGGTGCGGGGGCCCTGCTCCGAGAGCCAGCCCATGTCGCCCCCGTTCCCATCTCGGGAGTTGAGCCGGAACTCGCACTTCACCCTCGCCTGGCCCCGGTAGGCCGCAATGTCCAGCCGCGCTTCCAGGAAACCCTCGACGTTGACCGTTGTGGGTTCGCCGGGTTTGACCTCGAACGAGGCGCGCCGCATCGACTTGGTGGCCAGCTTGGTGTCGGTGACCACTGCCTCGTAGTTGCCCGGGAGCAGCCGGACAGAGGTGGGGCCGTCCGGCGAGAGCCAGCCGGCGTGAACGCGCGCCTTGTCGGAGTCGCGCACCACGAACAGCTCGGCCTTGATGCGCTTGCCGTCCTTGACCGCCGAGATGACGGCGCTGCCCTCCACCTCGAAGTCTACGTCGCGCGTCGTCGTCTCGCCTACCTTCACCTCGATGTCCTTTTGGCGCACCGACTTTCCCCCTGCCACCGTGGTGTCGTTGGCGACCAGCTCGTAGTTTCCGGGGAGCAGGGAGAAGGTGGCCGGCCCCTTGTCGCTCGACCAGCCGCCGCCCCCGCCGCCGCCCGCCCGCGTGAGGCGGATCTCTGCCCGCACGAACTTGCCCTGCTTTCGAACGGCGACGGTCAGGGAACCCGACTGCAGCTCGGCCTTTCCGGCAGCTTGCAGGGCCTTTCCCAGCTCGGCCGCCGTCGACGCGGCGTGGTAGTCGCCGCCGCCCTCCTTCGCGAGGCACTCCAGCTGGGCCGCTTCCTTGGCAGTGACGCCGAAACCCACCACGTGCAGCGTGAACGCCGCCGACGCCTTCTTCAGCTCGCGAACCGCCGCACAGGGGTCGGCCCCGCAGGTCTCCTCGCCGTCCGAGACGAGGATGATGGTCGCGGGACCCGCGCCCGCGCCTATCGCCTTCGCCGCCCGCCGCACCGACTCGGTGATAGGCGTCATTCCCGCGGGCCGCAGCCGCTTGATCGCCGCGGTCGCCGCCGCCTTGTCGAACCCGCCGAAGGGGACGACCGTCTCGATGTCGGCGCAGTCCCCCTTCTTGCGGTGCCCGTAGGCGATGATGGAGAGGTCGACGCCGCCGGGGATCTGCTCCACCAGCTGGGTGGTGACTTCCTTGGCCACCGCCATGCGAGTCGTCCCGCCGAGCGCCGCCCTCATGCTCCCGGACGCGTCGAGGATGAGGACCAGCCTCTTGGCGGCCTCGGGTGCGCCCGCCACCGCCTGCCCCGACAGGACCGCCCCCAGCGCGACAATCGTTCGGAAGAGCTGCATCGAAGCAGGCGAGCTTCGCCCGTTCTTGGACCGCAGTCAGCAAGAAGCCGGGCGCGCCGAGGACCGGGCCAACAGGGGCTGGAGCGACGTCAGGGGGTTGTCGCAGACGGAGCTGACCCGCGTCCCCCGGCTACTGCGGGTGGACCGACCACTGCAGGTCGATGGCACCGAGTTCCAGCTCGCGCCGGTT